>CABSGW010000330.1 GCA_902477365.1 uncultured Prevotellaceae bacterium | reverse complement strand
AGGAACTAAATGCCATTGATGAAAAGATTAAAACCATCATGGCACAGTTAAAAGCAAGGGGTATTTCCGTGAAATATGACAATGCAGACAACAAGCGTCCAGGTTTTAAATTTGCCGATTATGAATTGAAGGGTGTTCCGGTACGGCTTGTTATGGGAGGGCGCGATCTGGCCAATAATACGATAGAGCTGATGCGTCGCGACACATTGGAGAAAGAAACAGTATCATGCGATGGTATTGATGCTTATATTCAGGATCTGCTGGCTGAGATACAGGCGAATGTATATAAGAAAGCAAAAGATAATCTGGATTCTCATATTTATGAGTGCGATAATTACGATGACTTTAAAGTGAGGGTAAAAGATGGAGGATTCTTCTTATGTCCTTGGGATGGAACGGTAGAGACTGAGGCTAAAATAAAAGAAGAAACACAAGCTACGATTCGTTGTGTGCCTTTCGGAGTTGATCAAAGCAATCCGGGTATCGACATGGTTAGCGGAAAACCGGCAAAATATAAAGTCTTAATAGCCCGTTCCTACTAAGTCGTGACTAATGTTTTCATACAAATTGATAAATCCTCGAATGCTATGTATAAAGAACATGAATTTGAGGATTTATCAATTTTATTTTGAGGTATGTCCGATAATCTGGGATTATCAAAGAAACATTCGTAGAACCTGCTCTATAACCTTTCTTTTTGCTATATTTGCAACGGAAAAGTGCTCTGAATGTGCAGAGGCTTATTATTGACTATTACTCCTATGACTGTTGCAATTGTTAAATACAATGCTGGAAATATCTATTCAGTGGTTCATGCCTTGAAAAGAATTGGTATAGAACCCGTAGTTACAGATGATGTTGAGATATTACAAAAAGCAGATCGTATTTTGTTTCCCGGACAGGGAGAAGCATCAAAGACTATGACCTATTTGCGTGAACATAAATTGGACAGACTGTTGCTGGACTTTAAACAGCCCGTGTTGGGTATCTGCATTGGCCAGCAGCTGATGTGTAGATATAGCGAAGAAGGTAATGTAGACTGTTTGGGTATTTTTGATGTAGACGTGAAACGTTTTAACCCAGTGTTGCATGCAGACAAGGTGCCTCATATGGGTTGGAATACCTTGCATCAGATGAAATCTGATCTATTCAAAGGATTGGACGTAAACAATACCTATGCTTATTTTGTACATAGTTATTATGTTCCTATATGTGAGGATACGATCGCTGTTACCGATTACATCCACTCATTTAGCGCAGCAATGCACAAGGGTAATTTTTATGCAACCCAATTTCATCCGGAAAAAAGCGGAGATGTGGGTGAACAAATATTGCGCAATTTCATAAACTTATCTGTATGATAGAACTCATTCCGGCCATAGATATAATTGATGGTAAATGTGTCAGGTTGACAAAAGGCGATTACACAACGCAAAAAGTGTACAATGAAAACCCGGTAGAGGTAGCTAAGGAGTTTGAGGCATACGGCTTTAAACGTTTGCATGTTGTAGACCTTGATGGTGCCAGGTTGAAGCATGTGGTCAA
>CABSGW010000329.1 GCA_902477365.1 uncultured Prevotellaceae bacterium | reverse complement strand
GAAGGGAACGAGCCCCGCCAACAACCTGCAGGGCATAGCGTCGCTCATTCTCATACAAGGCTGGTGAAACAAACCGAAACAGCTGATAAAGGATATAAGGCGAAGTACCAAACACACCTGCACAAAATGCCATTTTCACGTGTATCACAAATTGTTGGGCCAATCCCGTGCTGATAAGTTGCACAGAAAACGGATCGACCGTATTCCCCATCCACACGGAAATCCGGTTGAACAAACCATAGGTAACAAAAGCCTCATCCTTCGGTGCCAGTACCACAGCAAACAGCTGTTCTTTGAAGCAAAACGCCACAGCGACAAATACCACGGCTACGGCGACAATCTTTACGATTGTCGCCCGCAACACGTCTAAATGCTCCCAAAAAGATTGCTTGCCCATGTCTGTTTCCATCACGATTCCTTTTGTTCAGATTCCTTGATCTCTCCCACCTTTTTTTCCACATCACCCATTCCTTCTTTGAACGAACGCACTCCTTGCCCAAGCCCTTTCATCAGCTCGGGAATCTTCTTTCCGCCGAAAAACAGCAACACAACCAATGCAATCAATAATATTTCCTGCATACCAAGACCTCCGATAAATAGTAATTCCATCATCATTTGTATTTAAAATTCAATTAATTGTTCCATCTATTCTTATCACCGTTCTGGGAAAAACACGTCCATCTTCCCACACCGCAGTACAAACCGTCCCAACCCGTTGGTAGTGGTTACGTTGTAATTAAAACAAGCACACCTTCTCCGGTACACGGACTGGGCTTCTTGTGGCAACGAGATGCCCAGTCCGTACCGTTCAGGCCACAGGGGAACTTGATCATTCCCATAACACTCATTTGTCAATTTGACTTTCTGTAAATGAATCTGCCCGATGGCCCATCAGATCTATCAGGGCATACTCTTTGTCGAAAGCCTCCATTTCCCACGCCGAGAGACGGATGCTACCTGCTCCAAGCAAATCGTCCAAATGTTCCGGATTGGTTGTACCGGGTATCGGAGCTATCCACGATTTTCGCGACAACATCCACATGAGGGCAAATTGTGTACAAGTCACCCCCTTCTGTTGCGCCCATTTACGCACCAATGCAACAAGCGGCATATTGTGCCTCAACGCTTCCGGTGTGAACTGAGGCAGCGTTGCCCGGCGATCAGGCCGTGTAAAAAGCCTATCCTCATGGATAGTTCCGGTCAGGAATGCACGCCCCAACGGACAATAAGGCACAAAACCAATACCCAACTCTTCGAGTGTCGGAAATATTTTTGTTTCCGGTTCTCGCCACCAAATGGCATATTCGCTCTGCACTGCCGAGAGCGGACAAACAGCATGTGCCCGGCGAATGGATCGGGCGCTTGCCTCTGACAATCCCCAGTGAAGCACTTTTCCCTCCTGCATCAAGTCCTTTACCGTTCCGGCAACCTCCTCCATTGGCACATTCGGGTCAACACGATGTTGGTACAACAAGTCTATATGATCGGTACGCAAGCGTTTCAAAGAACCTTCCACCGCCCGGCGAATATGCTCTGGACGGCTGTTGA
>CABSGW010000328.1 GCA_902477365.1 uncultured Prevotellaceae bacterium | reverse complement strand
TGAATCTTCAAGATGGTTTAGCTTTGGCTAAAGATTTGAATCAAGCTTTGGTAGCAGACAAACCTAATTGCGACGTGGTTATTTGTACACCGTTTATCCACTTGGCATCGGTTGCCAATGTGTTGGATGCTTCTGTTATTGGGCTGGGTGCTGAAAACTGTGCAGATAAGGCTAGTGGTGCATATACAGGAGAAGTTTCTGCAGAGATGGTAAAATCTACCGGAGCCGGATATGTTATTTTGGGTCATTCGGAGCGTCGTGCGTATTATGGCGAGACTCCTGAAATATTGAAAGAGAAGATCAATTTGGCACTAGCTAATGGTTTGAAAGTTATTTTCTGTATTGGTGAAGTGTTAGAAGAACGTGAAGCAAACAAACAAAATGAGGTTGTAAAAGCTCAGTTGGAAGGTTCTTTATTTGATTTGACAGCAGATCAGTTTAGCAACATCATATTGGCTTATGAACCTGTATGGGCTATAGGTACGGGTAAAACTGCAACTTCTGAACAGGCTGAGGAAATCCATGCTTTTATTCGTGAGGTTATCAGTGAGAAGTTTGGTTGTGCTGCAGCTGAGAATGTTTCCATTTTGTACGGTGGTAGCTGTAAACCTTCTAATGCAAAAGAACTGTTTGCTAAGCCGAACGTAGATGGTGGACTTATTGGAGGTGCAGCTTTAAAAGTTGCAGACTTTAAAGGTATTATTGACGCTTGGAAATAAAAAACAAAATAATGAGAACCATATACCATTTCAAAAAAGGTGTGTGGTTCTCATCTTTTCTATTTAATGAAGACTTCTCTTACATATCGAAAATTGTACTTGTGCGGAATATTGGCTATGACGGTATTTGCACAGTTGAATGCACAAAATAAGTTTGTGGACCGTATTCAACGTAAAGTACCTGGTAAGGCTGATGTGGTGATTGTTCAAGAACAAGCTATAACCGATCTTGTAAATGGCGCTGCTGTAGGGAATAAAGTAACAACAGTGACGGGTACACAGGCTTCTGCTGAAACACAGGTTGCAGAAACCGACGGTGTTTCGAAAAAGCGATTTAAGGTCAAAGGTTATAGAATTCAAGTTTATGCTGGAGGCAATTCCCGTGAGGCAAAACGTGATGCGGAACGCATTGCTCAGGAATGTAAGAAGGAGTTCCCTGAATTGTCTGTATATACTCACTTCTTTCCACCTCGATGGGTTTGCAGAGTGGGGGACTTTCGCAGCTATGAAGAGGCTAATGCATATATTCGTCAAATGCGTGAGCGGAATGTTTTTCGTGAAGCTGCCGTGGTGAGGAGTATGATTCAGGTATCACTTTAATTATTATGTTCAGACTATGACTGAGAATCAACAAGAGGAATTAGCTGCTCATTATAAAGCTATTTTATCACTATTAGGAGAGGATGCCGAGAGAGAAGGTTTGTTGAAAACGCCGGAACGGGTCGCCAAGGCGATGATAAAATTGACTTCGGGTTATGAAATGGACCCTATAGCCATACTGAATTCTGCAAAATTCAAGGAAGAGTATCGCCAAATGGTTATTGTCAAAGATATTAATTTTTATTCTTTGTGTGAGCATCATATGATTCCGTTT
>CABSGW010000327.1 GCA_902477365.1 uncultured Prevotellaceae bacterium | reverse complement strand
TACGAAAACTTTAGGAAATAACAAAGCCCGGGCTTGGGAAAGTCTGGGCTTTGAGTATAAAACAATACTTCGTTAAATTTCATGCTGCATCAGCAGCGAATCCAAATATTTCATTCACTATCTCATGATTTAATTGCGTGTTCGGGTTATTCTCGAACACGTCAATAATTCTTTGGGCGTAGTATGCGTTGATAATCAGAGCTTTAATCCTCCCGATAGAGAGATTGTATTCACTGCACATTATTTTCGCAACATTCACGGCTGTAAATGAGGAGTTGAACGCAAAATCAAGTTTTCTCGTGTCACGCGCCTGAGAGTCAGTAAGCCCTACAAACTGTTTTGCGTCACGGAAACAGAACTCAATCTGAAAGCGTGTACAGTAATACTCCATGACATCACGTCCGCTCATGCTTTCATCTGTAGAGAAATACAACCGATGTCCGCCCTTTGGCAAAATGTGTATGACAAGTGATATTTTTCGATGTAGGGACTTGCACCATGCTTTCAAGGCATACACTTGTCCATTAGACTCGTCCGTGTCAAGTATCGCAACCTTGGATTTGTCTATGTTTTTGAAGTCTATCTTCTCACCTTTTACACGTGGACGCCCGGGTTTGCCTGTAGGATCGCCTTCCCACAGATAATACAATGCAGCATCATGCCGAAGACGGCTTACCACATTAAAACCTATTCCAAGCATATTGTCTATAAATGGCTTCTTTGAAAATGCAGAGTCTGCGACAAGAACATTTGTAATACGTTGTAGTATTTGTTTGTTGTCTGATAATGCCTTGGCATACCAATCGTATAGACTCATGTCGTTATTCTCTTTGTCCTTGGCTAATGTTGTTTGTATGGCCTTTAACATCATGCATTCGTGTAGGTCAACATCGATAACACCTATTCCAAGAATCTCAAGACCTCTCTTGACAGCACCTGCACACCCTGACCAAAACAAACCCATGTACGGAGTACACTTGCCAGACTTTTTGATGTAGCTTGGGTCAATGGCTATAGCATTGCGTCCCTTTCCTTTTTTGAAAGCGTAAGCGCTTAGCCACATGTTCATCTCAAGCCAGTCAACGCTACGTTCGGCGGTCTGCCTATAACATTGTTCACCACGTTTACCATAGCGTCCCATTTGGGTAAAATTCACTTTCCTAGGTATTACCATCAAAAGAAATAGCATCTCCATGATGTTTGATTGGATACTTTTGTTTAACTTCGCCCCACCACAGAATAAAAATGCTGCTTTGCAGAGCTCCATATATCGGCTTATCAAGTTGGTTATCAGCATAACTTTATGTTTGTTTTTCACTTATAAAGTTACTGAAAATCAGCAAGATAGCCGATTTTTAGATGTTATATCTTGTTACATAAATCATTTGTTTTCTATTTGTTACGTCCTATCTTATTCGCGATACTTTCTGTGGCTTGCTTCTAACCTTGTGTTCCTACGAAAAATTTAACGGACTATTGTTGAAATTATCTTTTCCTACTGCAGTATATTCATACTCACGATACGCTTGAAGATATGGATCCCATTGCTCCCTTATCGTACCATCCAATGCTGCTCCCCATGAATTTCCGGCATC
>CABSGW010000326.1 GCA_902477365.1 uncultured Prevotellaceae bacterium | reverse complement strand
GCCAAGTTTTCCGAGAAGATGATTAACGTATATAATGTTTTGTTGGGTTCCATTCTTCTTTCCTCCTTATTTTAATTCAAGTAACATATCGTCCACATCGCTACCCGGACAACACATCGGAAGCACATTCCCTTCAGCCAGTACGGCTATCTGTAACAGGAAAGGACCTTCTGTTGTCAACATCTCCCGAATACCGGCCTCCAGGTCTTCGCGTTCTACAACCGTACGACAAGGAATATCATAGGCATCGGCTATTTTCTCGTAATCAGGATTCATCATCGGAGTGAAAGAATAGTGTTTCTGGAAGAACATAGCCTGCCATTGGCGGACATTACCCAAGAAGTTATTATTTAGAAGAATGATCTTCACCGGACTACGCTGTTCCATGATTGTTCCCAATTCCTCAATGGTCATCTGCAGCCCACCGTCGCCCAGAAAGAGACATACAGTACGTTCAGGAGCACCAAAAGTAGCCCCGATGGCAGCCGGCAATCCGAAGCCCATCGTTCCCATACCTCCGGAGGTGATCATGCTGCGACTTTGTGTGAACTTGAAATAACGGGCCGCCATCATTTGGTTTTGACCCACATCGGTAACCAATACGGCTTTGTTCTCACTCATCTCGGTTACCTTGCGTACAGCTTCTCCCATTTTGATGGGCCCTTCGCCCGGATGTATTTCAGGTTCAATCACAATACGCGACTCCTTGTCGAAGTGTGCGCCGAAACTCTCGCACCAAGTTCTGTGTTCGCCTTGCTTCAACAAAGCCGTCACAGCAGCCAGTGTTTCCTTGCAATCGCCCAAAACGGCTAAATCGACCGTCACGTTTTTATTAATTTCCGAAGGATCTATATCAAAATGAATCTTTTTTGCCTGACGCGCATACGTACTCAATTTACCCGTTACGCGATCATCAAAACGCATACCAACAGCAATCAGCAGGTCGCACTCCTGAGTTTTCACATTGGCAGCCAATGAACCGTGCATGCCTAACATACCCTTGTTCAACGGATGATCGGAAGGAAAAGCAGACAATCCCAATAAGGTGCAACCTACCGGCATATCGCCCTTTTCAACAAAGGCGCGTAACTCCTCCTGCGCATTGCCCAATTCTACGCCTTGTCCTACCAGCACCAGCGGTTGTTTGGCGTTATTTATCATTTCGGCAGCCTCGCTGATAGCCTCGTCATCCATTTTGGGTACAGGCACGTAGCTGCGGATAAAGTCAATATGTTGTGGAATGTATTCCGCGACATCCACTTGCGCATTTTTTGCAAAATCGAGCACCACAGGACCGGGACGGCCGCTACGGGCTATGTAAAAAGCACGGCTTACAGCCCATGCCACGTCCTCGGGACGGCGAATCTGATACGACCATTTTGAAATAGGCTGCGTGACGTCCACCAAGTCGCATTCCTGAAACGCATCGCTCCCCAGCATCGACACACCAACCTGTCCGGCTATCACCACCATCGGAGTACTATCCATCATGGCGTCTGCAATACCCGTCACCGTATTGGTGGCACCAGGACCGCTGGTTACCAGACAAACACCCACTTTACCACTGACACGGGCATACGTTACCCAGTTTGATTATGCCCTG
>CABSGW010000325.1 GCA_902477365.1 uncultured Prevotellaceae bacterium | reverse complement strand
AAACGAAACAAAGACGGACGGCTTGTTTTCGAATTAAAATTCCAGCTTGCTAAACCATGTCCGGGAAGCTCCAGTTCCGGAACAATATTAACAAAACGTTCTGAGGCATATTTTACAACTTCTTTAATTTGTTCCTGCGTATAATATCCGCCATAGCGGCTGCCGTCTCCTTCGGTTCGCCATGCACCGTACTGAATAAGCTGAGGATATTTTTTGATTTCAACGCGCCAACCCTGATCATCCGTCAAATGCCAATGCAGGTTATTTATCTTGAACAACGAAAGAACATCTATCTGCTGTTTGATGGCTTCAACCGGCAAGAAGTGACGACAGACGTCCAGCATAATACTTCTATAATTGAACCGGGGTGCATCGGTGATACGCACTGCCGGTGCTTTCCATTCAATGGAGGTTGTTTGCGGTTTGCTTTGTTCTATTTCAGGTGGAAACAACTGCATGAGTGATTGCATGGCATAGAACAGGCCCTGCGCGGTGTTCGCTTTTGCCACCACTTGGTCTCCTACTTCCAGGGTATAAGCCTCATTGCCGCCTTCAACCGGGGCTATTTGAAGCAAGATGCTTCCTTTACCGGCTTTTCCACCGACATTTAAGGTATAACCTGTTGCTGTTTTTAGTTTAGCGGCAAAAAAAGCGGCAATGGTTTGCGCCCCTTTACCTTTTGCTACGAAATTGGAGGCTGGAGTTAGCTGAAATGTACCTTCAGTATAGTTCATCTCGCGTGGTACAGGAATGATACGCACATCGCGGTCGATGTCGCCCGGCATGGTCAATGCTGAGGCCGGGGCAATTCCTAACATCATGGCTATCGCGACAGTTAAAGTAATTCTTCGCATGGTTTGTTGATTTTTTAGTTTACTTTTGAAACCAAAGATACGCATTTCTTTGCATTTAGCCGTTGGTCATAACTAAAAAACGCGAAATCTCTTAAGAGGTCTCGCGTCTTCTATTATAAATAATGTATACTTTATTCGTTACAACCGGGTTGTCTTATTCAGTAAGTAGTGGTCTAACAGTGTCATTGCGGCCATGGCCTCCACTATCGGCACCGCCCGTGGCAATACGCAAGCATCGTGGCGTCCGCGTGCTTTCACAATGGTCTCACACCCTTGGTCGTCTACGGTGTGTTGTTCCATCAGAATGGTTGCCACCGGCTTGAATGCTACTCTGAAGTAGATGTCCTGTCCGTTGCTTATTCCTCCTTGTATACCGCCACTGTGGTTGGTACGGGTCGTGATGTTTCCATAACCATCGGTGCAAAACACATCGTTTTGCTGGCTACCACGTGCCGTAACTCCGGCAAAACCCTCGCCATATTCAAATCCCTTTACGGCATTGATGGATAACATGGCCGCTCCCAGTGATGCATGCAATTTGTTGAATACCGGTTGTCCCCATCCAACAGGGCAACCTTTGATCACACAACTGATCACTCCGCCAATGGTGTCACCGGCACCTTTCACCTCAGCGATAAGTGCTTCCATCTTTTGAGCCATCTCGCTGTCGGGACATCTTACGGGATTGTTTTCCGTACAAGATAGATCGTATGCCTGGTACGAATTTTCCAAAGCCAATGTTCCTACTTGCGAGGTATAGGCCTGTATGGTAATACC
>CABSGW010000324.1 GCA_902477365.1 uncultured Prevotellaceae bacterium | reverse complement strand
TTTGCTTACCGGACGGGTAGCCAGGACTCTTCCGTCACGCCGCACATAGAAATGATACCCCGTTCCGTCGAACCCTATAAGCCTGTGAGAAGCCTCCAGCGCCTGTTCGGTCAACGCATAGTTCTCGCGCGTGGAGCTACAATGGATTACTATCAGGTCAATCGCTCTCATCTCCTAATAGTTCATCGCATTCGCACCAAACACACCCAGCACAGCCGAAGCCACTGCAATTACCACTTTCAAAATCGTATCCCAAAAACCTTTACTTTTTCCCATACTTCTTTTTTTTCAATTTAAAAATTTAAAATTCATCATTCAAAACACCTTATCCTTATCCCAACGGATTCTCTTCCTCACCGCCGGCATTTCCGCCGCCGTTACCGCTACCGCCCGATGTCTTGTTGTCGTCGGACACCAGCTCGAAATTGATATTGTTGGGTGCGCCCTTCGTGGTGGCAACCGAGTCGTTCACCAGTCTGAGCGTAGTGGCGACCTTGAAATTAATCCGCACCTTGTCAATATTCTTCACCGTACAATCCTTGGGATTTTCCGTTGCTATGCAGTGAAACGAAGTGCGGAAAATTCCGAAATCATCCAGACGGACACTGTTGCCGTCGGTCAGCTTCTCGCGCATGTTTCTCACAATCGCCTTGCCCACGTGCAGCACATCCTCTGCCGACATACCTCCCAAAGCCTCTATTTCTTCCGAGATGCGTTTCAAATCATACATCTTCGCGTCGCGCGGTTTTCTTTTCAGGATATAAACCAACGGAGACGTCTTGTCGCCAATCTTCTTGTAGCGCTGTGCGCGTACCACCAATGCTGTTGCCATAATTTTTAAGTTTTAATTGTTAATTGTAAATCATTCATCGCTCAATCCGAAGGGGCCCTTTCTTCTGACCGGCGATACAAAGATAGCACCTTCCCCACCCGCTTCCGCCCCTTTCCGCTCCTTCGCACATCATTGCACACCATAAAGCGTTTTTCTGCAACTTATGACACCTTACGACGCGATAAACTGTCCTTTTTTCTTTCGCAAACCACTAATTTTCACTAACTTTACATCATAAAAACAAGTAATAAAGAACATGGAAAAATCCTCTTTCATTCCCCGCAGCTACAGCAAAAGCGAGCTGGCAATCTTATACAGTCCCAGCATCACGCCCAAGGCAGCCGTCCGCAAGCTCAACCGCTGGATAGCCTTCAAGCCCGGACTCCTGGAACAGCTTGCCGCCACCGGCATGCTTCCCAATGCCAAGTGCTACACTCCGATTCAGGTGCACGTCATCGTAGAAGCATTGGGAGAACCGTAGCCTCCGAAAAGCCAGGCGTTTAAAAGCCGAATGCCCGGAGTTTGCATCTGAAACTCCGGGCATTTCAGCCTGAAACACAAGGCATTCCGGGAGCAAACACCCGGTCTTTCAGGAGCAAACTCACGGGGTTACCAGCCCCATCCACGGCAGCCTGTCCTTATCCAGAACCTTCCCCTGCATCTCGGTCATTATCTGCTCCTCCGATTCCCGTTCGTCATACCGCCCGCACGGCTGCCTCACAAACAGCACGCTTCCCGTCCGGCACAAATCCTGGTCGCGCACTTTCAGCATATCGAGCCCGTTCTAAGGGTGTTATTTCC
>CABSGW010000323.1 GCA_902477365.1 uncultured Prevotellaceae bacterium | reverse complement strand
ATTGATGAATAAAGACATCCCGCAGCTCACAGGAAAGCTGAACACCATCGGAGATAACTTTGTTCTGATTTCCAACAACCTGAAAGAGATAGACTATGCAACAGCCATGCAAAGCATAGACTCAACGCTGGCCAACGTGAAGATGCTTACAGACAAATTAAACCGTAAGGACAATACAGTAGGATTGTTGCTAAACGACCCGTCGCTTTACAACAATCTGAATGCCACCACGGCAAACGCAGCGAGCTTGTTGGAAGACTTGAAATCGCATCCGAAACGCTACGTCCATTTCTCTTTGTTCGGCAAGAAAGATAAGTAGAAATTCCTCTTAAATAGATTTTGTCTAAATAAGAAGGCTCATTTGTTATTGGGAAAGAAACCCCTTGATAAGTCTACGTATAAAGGTAAAAAAGAGGTTTATACTCATGCTGTTTCCAATGGATGCAGCAGCTTGTGTATAGGCTATAATACACTACATTACAAGCTGTTACATAAAAGCAAGACTTCCAGCAAAGGCATAGGTTTCATACATCCCGATAAGTAGCTGAAAGTAAAGAGATTATTGTTTTCCTGAGAAATGCAAGAAAAGAGAGATTTGTTTTTTTCAAATAAGATTGCCAATTTTGCAAACGTAGAAGTTTTGCTTAATTAATAAATGTATTAATAACCGTTATGAGTGGACAGGATCATGTCGGATTGTGGAACCGCTGTCTTGAAATCATCAGAGACAATGTTCCGGAACAGACATATAAAACTTGGTTTCTCCCCATCGTTCCCTTAAAATATGAGGATAAAACGCTCGTTGTACAAGTTCCCAGCCAGTTCTTTTACGAATTTCTGGAGGATAAATTTGTAGACTTGTTGCGTAAGACCCTCTATAAGGTAATCGGAGAGGGAACAAAGTTGATGTATAATGTTATGGTGGACAAAAGTTCACGGCCTGAAAAGACCGTCAACTACGAGTCGACCCACCGTACTATTATGCCACAAAAGCAAACGATAGATAAAGCTATTCCACAGATACCTGTTCCCGATTTGGATCCGCATCTGAATCCGGAATACAATTTCGACACGTTCATTGAAGGATATAGCAATAAACTCTCTCGTAGTGTTGCAGAAGCAGTGGCGCTCAATCCGGCTAAGACCATATTCAATCCGCTGTTTTTGTATGGAGCATCAGGTGTGGGAAAAACTCACCTTGCCAATGCCATCGGTACAAAAATCAAGGAATTATATCCGGAGAAACGCGTATTGTACGTATCTGCGCATTTATTCCAAGTACAATACACCGACTCTGTACGTAACAATACGACCAACGATTTCATCAACTTCTACCAGACTATTGACATATTGATTATTGACGATATTCAGGAATTTGCAGGCGTTACCAAAACGCAGAACACATTCTTCCATATCTTCAACCACCTGCATCAAAACGGCAAACAGCTTATTCTCACTTCAGACCGAGCTCCCGTACTGCTTCAAGGTATGGAAGAACGCTTGATTACACGTTTCAAATGGGGAATGGTGGCGGAACTGGAAAAGCCCACGGTAGAATTGCGCAAAAATATCCTGCGCAATAAGATACATCGTGACGGTTTACAATTCCCGCCGGAAGTAATTGATTATATAGCAGAGAATGTAGGTAACAGCGTGCGCGACCTGGAAGGCATTGTCATCTCCATTATGGCCCATTCTACGATATACAACAAAGAGATCGACCTGGAACTGGCACAAC
>CABSGW010000322.1 GCA_902477365.1 uncultured Prevotellaceae bacterium | reverse complement strand
GGTAAGTATCTGTGTCATCTTTGGTGTTCATCAGTAAACGGGCTTTCTTAGTGTCCTTGTCTATCGCATACACACCGCCACCGTCTACGCCTATGAGTATGGTATGTACATCATAGTCTGTAATTGCCCGTATCGGATGAAGGAACGTGCTCCCTTGTCCCTCCAGCGCAAGCACTTTGGAAGTGTCGAGGTTCATCACAGACAAACCGCTGCCAAATGTGCCTATCCAGAGTTCTTTTTTCGGTTTGTCGCAGAACAATGTTTGTACATTCCACCCCTCCAGCAGCTGGCGTTTCTTATCCGGCAGGGCGTGTGACAGTTGCCAGACTCCGTTAGAAGTGCCCACAAAAAGCGACTCGCCGGCAAATGCGATGTCGTTGACATATTGTCCTTTCAGTACGGCAACTATACGATGGTCCGCTTCTTGCTTGTATAGTCCTTTATCCGCCCCCATCCACCAGGTTCCGTCACTATCCAAACAGAGTTTGTTCAAGATGACTTCTTCCTGAATCAATTGTCCCAGGTGGAGGACTTGCTCAAAATGATCCAGGATGGTGGAATATCGGTAGATTCGTCCGGTGTGGTCGTAGGCGAACAGTCCTTGTTGTGCGTCGTACAATAAGTAAAGCCTGCGTCCGGCAAGATCGCCATAATAGAAACTGCCCGGTAAATCATAGTTCTTTACCGTATGACCGTTGTATCTGTCTATTCCGGTTTTTGTAGCAATCCACATAGCACCGTCTCCATCCTCGACAATCGAAAAAACGCGTTGGCTACTAAGGCCTTCTGCATAGCCTACATGCCTGACATCGAACATCCGGTTGGTCAGTTCGGCTTTGACAGCCATATTTATCATTAGTAGTAAGGTGATAACAAGATTAAAACGAACCATATTCTTTTAATTGTTGACATTACAAAGATAAAGTTTCTTTAGAAAATCCCAACAGAATAGGGGTGTGAAATTAGAAGGAATATTCAGTAAATGTTCCTATGTAAAGTCAATCAGGAAATCAACAAGATTTATATTTCCGGGAATGGCAAGTTTCTTTCTTATTCGGTAACGGGCTGTTTCTACTCCACGAATAGTAAGATTGGTGAACTGCGCAATATCTTTGGTCGATAGATTTAGCCGTAACAGTGCACAAAATCTCAAGTCACTGGCTGTGAGACTGGGATATTGTTTACGCAGGTTACGGAAGAAATTCTTATGGATCATATCAAAATTCTTGTGGTAAATATCCCAGAATTCCTCCTCATTCAGGTTTCCGTTAATCTGTTTTAGTATGGTGTCTATATCATGTTGATTGATAATTCCCTTATGTTCTTGTTCAGACATAACCTCTTTCAAGCTTTCAACCGCTTTACGTTGGACTACGGCATCGAGAGCCAGGCTGGCTAATTCCTTACTTTTGACCTGTAATTCTGCTTCAAGTAATTGCTCGCGTTGTTGCGCAATGATATGTTCCTGCTCCAACATCTTGAAGTCCTGTTTCATTTTCTCTTTTTCAAACTCCCTATTACGTTTTCTTAGCATTTTGGCAGCATGCCAACGAGAGTAGAAGTATACTATTACACTCGCAAGAAGCACATATATTATCCAAGCATATATGGACAGATAAAATGGGCGTGGTTTATTGAAATAATATTCTACGGAACTAAGTACCTGACCATCGACATTTTTCACTGAAGCCGTAAAATGATAATCTCCATACCCTAAGCTACCAAATGTGACTACCGGATCGGCT
>CABSGW010000321.1 GCA_902477365.1 uncultured Prevotellaceae bacterium | reverse complement strand
TGATGTAAGTTGTCATCTGCAAACAGTCTTTCAATTCCTGAAAAGCAGGCAGGAAAACTTCTTTTATAATCTGTAAATCACGGAAATAGCCAGAAGGCAAATTATTCGCAATCATCATGATCTGTTGGGGAAGCGATTGCAGTTTATTACATTTAGCACGTGTCAGTTCAAAGACATCGGGATTCTTCTTATGAGGCATAATGCTGGACCCCGTGGTACAGTCATCAGGCAACTTGACGAAACCGAAGTTTTGACTGTTAAACATACAGGCGTCAAAAGCTAATTTGGAAATCGTCCCGGCAATCGTAGCCAATGCAAAAGCAACATTGCGTTCCATCTTTCCACGCCCCATTTGAGCATATACAACATTGTAATTCATTGAATCAAAACCCAATAAGTCAGTCGTCATGGTACGGTTCAAAGGAAAAGACGAACCATATCCGGCTGCTGAACCTAATGGATTACGATTGCACATTTTAAATGCTGCCTGCAAAAACAGCATATCGTCCATAAGACTCTCGGCGTAGGCACCAAACCACAAGCCAAAAGAAGAAGGCATTGCAATCTGCAGGTGTGTATATCCCGGCATCAAAACGTTTTTATACCGTTCGCTCTGACGGATCAAGACATGAAATAGTTGTTCTACCGCTTCGGCAACCTCTTTTATTTGCGTACGGGTAAAAAGTTTCAAGTCCAACAGAACCTGATCATTTCTGGAACGGCCACTATGTATTTTCTTTCCGATATCTCCCAAACGACGGGTCAACATCAATTCTACCTGTGAATGTACATCTTCCACCCCGTCTTCTATCACAAATTCGCCTTTTTCGGCCGAGGCATAAATACTCTTCAATTCCACCAGCAACTGGTCCAGTTCTTCTTTTGTCAACAACCCAATGCTTTCAAGCATCGTAATATGAGCCATAGAACCAAGCACATCATGCTTGGCCAAATAAAGATCCATCTCACGATCACGACCTACCGTGAAACGTTCGATATCCTTATTTACCTGTACGGACTTCTCCCAAAGTTTCTGTGCCATAAAAAAAAGTTTAATATCCAATAACTGCCAGCATATCAACCATCTTCTCCAAACCTTCCTGGAGAGGTTTCTGTACCATTGCTTTCATAAATGGATTAAGATCCATTCCGATAGTAACCTTCACTTTACACTCTTCTTCTGCAGTTTCAACCAGTTGAATCCACATATTAAAGGGAAGAGGAGAGTTAGTTGTTGCCAACTTTATACATTTACAAGGATCACGCTCTACAATTTGCAAAGTCAACTTTCCGATAGGAGAGACACTAAAACTCAACGTGTCCGAATCAAAACTCAAATCCTGCACCTTATCTTTTGGCAAACGGTCTTTGACTGCTTCCAGATTACTTAAATCCGAAAGTTTATTATATACGCGCTCCTGGCTGTAAGGTATTACCTTGACACTACTCTCAAAATTACTCATAAACTTCTATTAGTATAAAACAAAAAAAGAACAATCCGGCCAAATATTGTCCGAACAGTTCTTTTTACCAAATATGTTTGATCAAAAAATGAATCTTATTTTCCAGCATCCCAATGAGCAGGGTCTTTACGCCATTCGTTCAATGTCTGTATGTCTTCTTCTTCGATATAACCTGTACGAAGAGCAACATCAAGCACGGCTTCATAATTGGTCAACGTTACCAAAGTCACCTTCGCATTTTTGAACGCCTCTTCAGCTACCGGGAATCCGTATGTATACGCTGCAACCATACCGA
>CABSGW010000320.1 GCA_902477365.1 uncultured Prevotellaceae bacterium | reverse complement strand
AGCCCGATGCGGAATACCCTCCTGTTTCTCGTCCAAAGGTACAATATAGCCAGTCTGCATCACCCGTTTATGGAAATTACGAATATCCATCTGCTTGCCGTACACCCGTTCATACAACTTCCGATACTGCGAAATGGTGAATTTCCGCGGAAGCAACTCAAACAATACCGCCGGATTGAATTCTGCGATATCGCGTATATACAGCAATGCTTCTTCAATAATCAGGTTGTGGTCAAAAGCCAACTTACCGATATCCTTCCAAGGAATCCAGCAGGCCTGTCCTTCATCCAAATCTTTCTTGAATGTCCGGTCAACCTTTACCACAGCCAAATAAGCAATGGTTACGATACGTTCTATTTTCTGTTGTAAAGAGGATTCCAACCAATGCACATCTTTTGGGTCGCTTGTTCTGTTCTTCGATCCAAAAGCCCGGAATTGCATCAAGTCCACCTTTTTAATTCCGGTCAGTTTATTCAGTACGCGATGAGCAGCTTCATCCAAGTCCTCATCCATATAAATTAAATCTCCAGGGAGTTTCATATCCTGAAACTCCTCTTCGCCCTCCTTGCCGGCACGGCGAATCAACAACACCCTCAACTGGTCTCCATCAAAGCTTACAATCACGCAGTCTACCGATACATGATTAAAAGCCAAAGGTTGTTTTCTTAGTTCATATTTCATAATCCAAATGTTAACCACGACAAATATAAAGAATAAAAATGAAATAGAACTACTCAGAAAGTTCATTTTAACACCCTGTTATTCACAAATATAAATTGCGTACTTACCACAATAAGAAAAAGCAAACTTCATGTACACTATACATAATGTAGACATCGGATTACGAAAAATCTTTTCCCGCCAAATCCGTTTCCCGTTCAAATTCAAGTCGTTCAAGCACGGTGTAATACAATAGGCTCTTATACCTTATTGTATCCCAGCCAACAGAGAAATTCAAACACCTCATCCAGCTTAAGGGAACCTCTTAAAAAAACATAAAAACAACCTCTATAATGCACTCATTTACTTTCCTGCTCCCCAAACACGCTCATAGCTTTCTACAAATACCAAAAACGAGAAGCCCATCTTGTTGAAACGAATTGGGCTTCTCGTTTCAACAAGATGGGCTTTTGAATGTGACTTATTTAACGGATTATTCCTTTCCACATCTTTTCATAATTACACAAAAAGAGAAGCACAAACAGCTTGATAAATCACACTTTACACAACTACTTAACAGGTTCTATGTAATACCAAATAGCCTTATCTTTATATTCACGATCATCCTTTACGGCTATCACTTCAATGGTATTCGTTCCTTTCTTCAACGTCAATGTATCAGTTTGGTAAATATGAAGGTCACCACGAATTAAGGTTTGCTCCTGCTGATTGATCAACAGCTTCACCTGATCGCAATTAGAATATACTTTTACACGTGTTTGTGGAATATCTCGCTTGATAAAACGTTTGTTACAGATATGTACCATCGGTTCCGAATTCCAATTGGCACGATATAGATAAAACGCATCTTTTTTAATTCTCCGATCGTGTGTTACAAGTCCTTTATCGTTGATACCCGGCTGGTTACCCTCAAAGCGACCATCCGATGCAAAATCAAACATAGCCCATACCGACGTGCTCCACAAATAAGGTCGTTCGTTGATAGCACGAAGATGCACTTCGTGAAAATTGGTTTGCACATTCTCGGGATGCCAATGTCCGGTAGTTGCCGGCACATAAAGTCCTTCTTGCTGTTGGAAAGGATGCGCACCAGCCCCATAT
>CABSGW010000319.1 GCA_902477365.1 uncultured Prevotellaceae bacterium | reverse complement strand
TGTCGGCCAATGTTCCCATGGGTACACGTATGGCGACTGGGTGTTGGGTTTGGTGGATGCCCCATTGCATCATGGCTTGGAACTCATTACGGTTGGTAGGTGCCAGATAAACCATGTTCGGGATGTTTGCTAGCAGGGGAATGTCGAAGAATCCAAGATGGGTTACATCATTCATACCGCTGAGTGAACCAAGATAGACGAGTAGCAGTGCAGGATTGTTGTTGATACAGAGATCCTGGGATAACTGATCGTATGCGCGTTGGATGAACGTACTGTATACACCGAATACGGGTTTGCCACCTGCTGCGGCTATGCCGGAAGCCAGAGCTACGGCATGTTCTTCGGCAATTCCCACGTCAATAAATTGTTGCCCGGCTTCGGCACGCCGGTCGGCTGTAAATCCCATGACAGTGGGTGTTGCTGCTGTAATGGCGACAACGGTCGGATCGGCCTTCATCTCTTGCAGTAACAGCCGGCAGGTCAGGTCGTGATAGTTTATATCGGAAGGGGTTGCGTTTAATGCTCCTGTTTCCAGGTTAAAGGGAGTCCGGTAGTGGAATGTTTCTTTTTGTTGTTCGGCAAAATCATATCCTTTCCCTTTAACCGTATTGATATGTACTACAACAGGATGTACTGTATCTTTTACCTGCTGGAAAGCATGGATAAGATCTGTCAGGCTGTTTCCATTGGCAACATATAAGTAATCTAGTCCCATAGCTTTGAACAGATTGCAAGAAGCATTGCCGTTGGAGTTTCTCAGTGCTTCCAGATTGCGGTACATACCACCGTGGTTTTCTGCAATGGACATTTGGTTGTCGTTTAGGACAATGATGAGATTTGAATTCTGCTCACCGGCATTGTTTAATCCCTCCAACGCTTCTCCTCCGCTTAAGGATCCGTCACCGATGATCGCAATGATGTTTTCGTGTTTCTGTAGCAGGTCTCTTCCTTTGGCTAGGCCACATGCCAAGCTGATGGAAGTGGAGGTATGGCCTATGACGAAGTGGTCGTGTATACTTTCGGACGGTTCGGTATATCCGGAAACTTGATCATATTCATCGGGGTTGGTAAAACTGTTTTTTCGTCCGGTCAGTATCTTGTGTGTGTAACTTTGATGGGACACATCAAACACAATTTTGTCATTTGGAGAGTCAAATACATAATGAAGGGCTACAGTAGCCTCGACCATGCCGAGATTCGGTCCTACATGTCCACCGTGGCGGCTGAGTCTTTGTAAGAGTACATGACGTATCTCCTGGCATAAGATGTTCAATTCTGTGGTTGTGAGTTTCTTTACATCACAAGGTGAGTCAATGTGTTCTAGATACATGTTGGTTTCTGAATTTATTGTCTGTTGATTGATATGGGTGCAAAGTTACAACGACCTGTTTAAAATGTTGGGATATAAAATACGGATAGACTTACCTTTATTACAGATTTTCTTACGCAAACAGGGCTTGATAAATGCTATCAAGCCCTGTTTGCGTAAGAATGAAAAGATTCTTATTGTTTGAGGTATGCCGTAACGTTTTGTTCAATACGTGCCGATAAATTGCTGGTATCTTCCTTATCGAATGTTTCACCCGTTATATGTTCAAATAGTTCAATATAGCGGTCACTGATACTTTGAACAATCTCCGGTGTCATCTCTGGAATGGTTTGTCCTGGTTTCCCCTGGAAGTTATTATCCATCAACCATTCGCGTACAAACTCTTTGGATAACTGTTTTTGTGCTTCTCCTTTTTCGAAACGTGTTTCATAACCTTCGGCATAGAAGTAACGGCTTGAGT
>CABSGW010000318.1 GCA_902477365.1 uncultured Prevotellaceae bacterium | reverse complement strand
ATAAGTCCCAGGATTACTATCAGGATGGAGATTACCGTAGATAGTACCGGACGATTAATAAATCTATCTAATTTCATGTTATTTAATGATTAGGGGCGTTAAATATTAATTGAACGCAGTTTGGATATTACCTTCTTTTTGGTCTTTGAGGGCTTTCTGATATTCAGCCTCTTTCTCTTCAGGAGTGATAGGAGTGATGCTTTGTCCGTCTTTCAAGTTCTGTACGCCTTCTATCACGATTTTATCGCCGGCCTTCAAGCCGTCTGTAACGTAAAAATATTTGCCATCATTCAGGCTGAATACCTGTATTTCGGTATTTTTCAGCGTGTTGTCAGGTTGTGCAACGAATACGAATTTCTTGTCCTGTATTTCTGTGGTGGCCGATTGAGGAATCATGATTACATTCTCCATCGGATTGGGGAATACTACGTTTCCTGTACCGCCGCTACGCAGAATGTTGTGTTTGTTGGGGAAGAGGGCACGCATGTTTACTGCACCTGTAGTCTGGTCGATAACGCCGCTGATGGTTTCTACACGACCACTGTCGGCATACATGGTTCCGTCAATCAGTTGCAGTTGTACCTGAGGCATCTTTGCCAGAATATCCTTGGTACTTCCGCCTTCGCGTATCAGTGACAGGAGCTGTCTTTCGGTCATGGAGAAATAAGCGAACATTTCGGAGATGTCGGCAACTGTGGTCAACGGGGTGGCCATGGAGGGGCTTACCAAACTACCTACACGGTAGGGGATAGTACCTACTATACCGTCGCTGGGGCTTGTTACACTGGTGTATGACAGGTTGTTTTGAGCATTGATCAGTTGCGCTTCCGCTTGTGCCAATTGTGCTTTGGTTTGTGCCAACTGGTTTTCAGCCATTTGCAGGTCGTAATCGCTGATGATGTTCTTTTGGTTCAGCGTGCGTTTGTTGCTTACAGTAAGTTCTTGTGTGTTTACAGCGGCTTTTGCCGTTTCAACCGCAGCCTTGGCCGAATTTACTGCAGCCTGGTATTGTACAGGGTCGATGCTGAACAATACTTGTCCTTTGTGTACGACGGAACCCTCGTCCACATGTAATTTGGTGATGAAACCGCTTACCATCGGACGGATTTCCACATCTTGTTTACCTTTAATAGTAGCCGGATAACTGTTTGTCAGGTTGGCAGTGGTTGTTTCTACTGTAATCACTGCAAATTCGGGTGCTTTTCCCGTGCTTTTGTCACCTTGTCCACAACTGCTGAGCAGTGCCAGGCAACATGCCAATAATACTAATCTACTCTTCATACTCTTTTATTCTCTGTATAATTTTATTCTAGTTAATCCGAAGCTTTTGTGTGTAAATCATAGAAGAAGGATAACGGTGAAAACTAAATCATAATGTTTAGTTTTCGGTCGCAAAATTATTCTTTTCTCCGTATATAAGGTATGAATTTCCCTCATTTTTAACTATGTTTTATATATACTTGAAGGAAATATTTGTTTTTTGATTAAAATACTGTAAAGCATACTGCTAATTGCAGGATAACCTTTATTTTTGCATCATGTTAGATTGCAAGCATCATATTAAGATGAAACCGTTTGTACGTCGGTTGTTAGGGGCAGCTGTAAGTGTGGCTGTTTTATATTCCTGTGCCAGTGTGGGCCGTCTGGAGGGTGGTCCGATTGATGAGGAACCGCCTCGTTTTGTCACCGGTTCTCCCCTGCCGGGTGCACTCCATAACAAAAAGAGTAAAATCTCTATTGAGTTCGATGAGTTTATCAAACTGGAGAAAGCCAATGAAAAAGTGGTTATTTCACCTCCTCAA
>CABSGW010000317.1 GCA_902477365.1 uncultured Prevotellaceae bacterium | reverse complement strand
GTCATAACAGGCTTAGGAAGTATAGTAAGTTGTGGAGATGCAAAATACGATACTTTAGATACACATGCTTATATTGAAGAAGCTCTTTCCAGTACAAGTCAAAAAGTGACCGTACAGGCTACTGGAGAAAGTTTTACTACCCTAAATGTGCATCTTAGTAATCTTTCTTCTACAGACAATCATTATAAATTGGTTACAGATCAATCAGTACTGGACACTTATAACCATATTAATGGAACCGGATATATAATGTTGCCCAAAGATTATTATACGTTGCCGGAAACGATTACTGTAAAAGCAGGACAATATGCAGCCGATGCCCTCTCCATCGCTTTGAAAGCTTTCAGTCAGGAAATGATGAAATCGGGAGAATCATATGCACTGCCTGTAAAACTAGTATTGCAAGATGGAAGTATTTCACCGATGGAAAATACCGGAACCTTTGTTATTTTGGCAGAAAGTATTATCGAATTTTCAGCTCCAATGTTTGTTGGCGCTCCTAGTTTAAAAGCTAATAAATTCACAGAATCTCCCGAAACGTATTCACAATATACGATAGAGGTTCGTTTTCAGGTAGCCAACACAGCTGACCGTGACCGTGCAGTATTTAAGAACGGAGGAGATGATGCAAACTTCATCCTTTTACGTTTTGAGGATCCTCAAAGTGACAATGAAAATTATAAGGCACATTCATTAGTACAGATTGTAGGACGTAACCGGCTTTATTTGAATCCAAGTAATTCTTTCAAGCCAAACGAATGGCAACATTTAGCATTGGTCTGTGATGGTTCCAACTATCGACTTTACATAAACGGAGTTGATTCGGGTGTGTTGAGTATACCAACAGGAGCAACAACTTTCTCTGATGTAAATTGGTTCTGCTTAGGTGATGATTCTTATAGTAGATGGGGAAACTGTAAAATTTTGATGAGTGAAGCACGTATCTGGTCTGTAGTTCGTTCCGCTTCTCAAATTCAAAATAACATGACTCAAGTTAGCCCAAAATCTGTGGGTTTGGAAGCCTATTGGCGATTCAATGAAGGACAAGGCAATGTATTCGAAGATGCAACCGGCAAAGGTCATACATTGACTACTTCTGCTACTCCTACCTGGATTGACGGTATTTTATCTACAGATAAATCTACCGAATGGAAATAGTAATAATTTAATCGTATGTACATATGAAAAATATATTTCAATCACTATCAATAGCAACTCTACTCGGCTTGTTTGTCCCGTTCATTTCGTCCTGTAGCGATGATGAAGAAGTTTTTAACGAATGGAATGCTACGTATGTGTCTCTACAGAGAAATGACTATTTATCGGGGAATGTAAAAAAGTTCAATCTGACTCATGATGCGAATGGAATCGGAGGAGATGAAATTAAGATGGCTTTTACTGTAAAAACACAGAAAGCAGTCTCTACAGATATGGTTATCGCATTAAGTGCAAAAAGTGAAACAGAAGGGCTTGATGCAAGCCAGATCGTTTTAAGTTCCTCACAGGTTACTCTCAAAGAAGGACAGATGACTTCTGAAGAAATCACTGCGACGGTTGATCCGACGATATTTGCCAGTATCATGGAAAAAACAAGTTTCTCTTTCAGTGTCTCAATCAGTAATGTAACTACCAATGATAAGAACACTGTTATTAGCAGTAGTTTAAGTACATTGCCTGTCATTATTAATAAAGCTGCCTATTGTAATCTAAAAAGCGGTATTCCTAGTAATAGCCAACTTATCAGTAATCGTGCCGGCTGGATTATTAATGTAGAAGAAGGAGTAGAAGGCGCACCCAATAATTTAATCGATGGCAA
>CABSGW010000316.1 GCA_902477365.1 uncultured Prevotellaceae bacterium | reverse complement strand
CGCGGCGAAGAGCGCTGAGCATCACTCCACGGTCTACCGTTACACAATTCGGGTTATCTTGTGGTATGACGCTGTTGTAGTTAGGATATTTACCTTCAATCAGGCGGCAAACCATGCGTGAACCTTCCATCAGAAATTCAGCATTGCGCTCGTTGAAACGGATCGTTACTGCATGATGCTCTTTACCCAACAAATTCTTGAGTAGCGTGGCCGGCTTTTTACGTAAAATGAACGAGGCATTACTGTTTCCCTGAGTTGTCAGACTTTTACTGTAAACCAATTTGTGTCCGTCACTTGCAACGATGGTCAAGTTTTCTGTTGTCAAGTCAAAATAAAGACCTGTCATAACCGGACGCAAGTCATCTTCTGCTGTGGCAAAAATAGCACGGTTAATGCTGCTTAATAATATATCGGATTGGATTGTCATGCTACTGGCACTTTCTTCCAGTGTCATGGTGGTTGGATATTCATTTGCGTTTTGTCCGATAATGCTATACTTACCATTTTGGTACATAACGACAATCTCCATGGTATTTGTGTTGATGTCGAATGTTAATGGTTGCTCCGGAATCTCCTTCATTGCGTCCTGAATGGTCTTTGCGTTAATGGCAAAACGACTATTTTCACTGGAGTTAATGAGTTCCAGCGTTGTAGTCAATGTGGTCTCACCATCGGATGCTGTTAAGCGTAGTGTGTTATTCTCAATTTCAAATAAGAAACATTCCAGAGCAGGGATGTTGTTTTTTGAAGAAATAACACGGCCTATAGCTTGCAAACGGCTGGACAGGGCCGTACTGGTTAGAGTAAAGTTCATAACGTTATCGGATTTATTGATGTTTTTGTTTCGTATTCTAAACGTACAAAAGTACATAAAATTGTGGAGATGCACCCAATTCGGCTCGGTTTTTCTTGCTAGGAAAATAGTGGATGCCGAAAGATTTTAGGGTACACACAACAGGCTTTTATTTCATTCCGTAAAAATTAAGGAGTTATTCTTTCGTATAGATGGTTCAAAAATTGTAACTTCGCAAGCGAATTTATTAATTTGAAATATGGAAGTAACTGGAAGAATAATTGCAGTAATGCAGCCTCGTGGCGGTGTTTCTCAACGTACAGGAAATTCGTGGAAATCACAAGAGTTCGTAATTGAGACGCATGAACAATATCCTAAGAAATGTGTGTTTACCGTTTTTGGTGAAGATAAATTAAGTCAGATGAATATCCAACAGGGTGATGAGCTGACTGTATCTTTTGATATTGATGCTCATGAGTATAATGGTCGTTGGTTTAATGATATTCGTGCATGGAAAGTAGAGCGTGTACAGGCTCAGGATGTTCCGGCTGCAGATGTAACGGGATTTCCTCCCGGAGTTCCTGCACCGAATGCGGCACCGGCTTTTGATAATAGTGCAGATCCTGCAGACGACCTTCCTTTCTAATGTAAGGTTTACCTAAATAGAATAAGTAAAAAACGTAGCGTAACAATAAAGTTGTGCTACGTTTTTTGTTAGTGTCCGATGCTTGTGTATAAATGAAAAGACCTCTTGCCAATCTTTGTATGGCAAGAGGTCTTCTACTTATTGGTGGATTGAATTTATGAATTCATTGAAACAAGAAATTCCTCATTGTTTTTTGTGTTTTCTAATCGTTCTTTTACGAAGGTCATTGCTTCCATGGCATTCATGTCGGCAATGTATTTACGTAAGATCCACATGCGGTCTAGTGTTTGTTTGTCGTGCAACAAGTCGTCTCTACGAGTACTTGATGCAACGATGTTGACAGCCGGGAATATTCGCTTATTGCTCAAACTGCGATCCAGTTGCA
>CABSGW010000315.1 GCA_902477365.1 uncultured Prevotellaceae bacterium | reverse complement strand
GGAATTTGCTGTTATGCACACACCGTTCTTCACCCAAGCGTCAATCAGCATACGTGCCATGCTCAACTTACTGGGAATTGCAGGCAGATGGTCTCTATGATACCAACCTCCTTTATTCAATTCTGACATTTGCAGGTTCAGTTCTCCAGCCACATAATCGGCAAAAAAGCCTACCATCAATCCGCACGGATAGGGCCACGGCTGACTGGCAAAATAACGGATATTGGTTATCTGTACACCTGTTTCTTCCCACACCTCGCGTTTCACACACTCTTCCAGAGTCTCACCCGTTTCCACAAAACCGGCTACAAGGCCCAAGTAATCTCCTTTGAAATTCTTAGCCTGTACCAACAACACTTCATTTCCTCGCTGCACCAGTACAATCATGGCAACACTTGGTGAAGGCCATACTTCCCGTCCACAGGACACACAACGTTTACTAATTTCGGTATGCCGCTCCATCCGTCCCCCACACGTACTGCAAAAACGCGAATGTGCATCCCAATAGAGCAATTCATATGCTTTTCCGGCACTCAGATACAATGCATAGGGTAATCGCTCATAACTGTCACGCAATCCGATAAGCAAAAAGCCGGCATCTTCAGCTGCACAGGATGTTTGTAACGCCTTGCACACAGCCCCATCAGGCATAGCGAACTCAAAAGCCACAGCACCGTCTATGGGTGATTGCTTTTGATAGGGAATCTCAACCACCCCATCTTTTGCTTGTTTTACCCATAAATGCTGATTGCTAAAAATAAACCAATATGAAGTTTCCAGACTATCCATCCATTCTGAAAATAAGATTTAATAGAAAAAAGCTGTGTCGATGATGTGATGAAAACTCCGAATATGATAAGATTTGAGCGCCCTCCGCATCTGTAATCCACCGGCATAAAGCTACCCGAAGGTCGTGGCCCGCCATCAGCCAGAGGAGCTTTCTCGGTTTTCAAGTAATTAATTGATGAGTATCCCAATCGAACCGACACAGCTTTCTATTACAAAAGTAAGAAAAAGACTTGAAACAAACAATAGTTTCAGCAAGAAAAACATGTACCGACCAACCGAAAATAGTTGGGATCAGCCCAAATCGATAGTTTCCGATTCTAAAACTCTTTATATGACATTTTTTTTGTATTTTTGAAGGTCGAAGAAAATTTCATACTGTGGAAATATTATTTACAACAAACTATCACACACAATGGGGAGAAGAGTTGTGTGCTTCTATTGATATTCATCAGAACAGTAAATGCATCGCACACCAGACATTGCAACTGGAAACCAATGATGGCCATACATGGAAAGGAACTACGCAAATCAATGATTTGGATTTCTCACACCTTTTCTACACCTTTTATATTAGAAAAAACGGTATTATCCAAAGAACAGAGGCCGAAGATACCAAACATTGCTGGCGAAATCAGAACAAACCCTTTTGCAGCATTGAGGCTGGCTGGCATGATGAAAAAGCGAGAAGCTATCTGGAGTCAGCCGTTTTTACGCAATGTATATATCCGATTCATTCCATAACACACGAATCTCCTGATCCGGAAAAAGTCATTCAATTAAAAGTGGAAGCATTATTGCCTCCCAATATGGTTTTAGGAATACTTGGATCAAGTCCTATCCTAGGAGAATGGAATCCTGCAAAGACCCTAAAAATGCAGCAAGTTCAAGTAAATGGATGGGAAATATCACTAAATGCCGACCGCTTAAATGGCTCATTTGAATATAAATATGTAACGATTGACCGTAATAGCAACCAGCTTGTGCAATGGGAAAACGGGCCGAACCGTACATTCAACAACATCACTCCCCACGTTGAC
>CABSGW010000314.1 GCA_902477365.1 uncultured Prevotellaceae bacterium | reverse complement strand
GGAATTGTGTAGAAGGATCGTGTCAACAGTTGCGACGTATCCTGAACGGTCGTCCCTTCATGGGTGGAGTACTGGTGGACCTGTTCTACGACAACCGGGAGAAACTGACCTCTGCCATTGCAGAAAATCTGAAAGATGCTGATGGCTTGATGGTATTTGATATCGTACATATCATCACCAAAGATCTTTGGAAAGAAGTGGAGGCCGGAATGAAGGAAGGTGGAAATCTGCCCAACGAATAATAAATTATAAAGAGGTACTGTTATGCATAAAATAGCTGATAATGGCAAACCGATAACTCGTCGGGCATATTCGATTGATGCGCTACGCGGTTATGCCATCCTGACCATGGTGCTGTCTGCCACTATAGTTTACGGTATACTACCCGCATGGATGTATCATGCGCAAGAACCGCCCCCGACTCATACCTACCACCCCGAACTGTCGGGATTGACATGGGTAGACTTGGTATTTCCTTTCTTCCTCTTTACCATGGGAGCCGCGTTTCCCTTCTCGCTGCGTCGTAAGTATGAAAAAGGGGAAAGCAGGTGGAAATTGGCTTATGGTGCTGTAAAGCGTGGAGTGCAACTAACATTCTTTGCCATCTTCATTCAACACTTCTATCCCTATATGTTGAGTGCCCCACAGGATATGCGTGCTTGGTTGCTGGCGTTGACTTGCTTTGCTTTGCTGTTTCCTATGTTTATGCGTATACCGCTACAGATGCCCAAATGGAGGTACACTGCCATCAAGCTGTCCGCTTACGGTGTGGCAATAGTCATGATGCTTTGTACGGACTATGCCAACGATACGGAGTTCAATCTCTATACCAGCAACATTATCATCCTATTGCTGGCCAACATGGCTTTTTGGGGCTCGTTAACCTATCTGTTGACAATGTATAGTTGGTGGATGAGGATAGCAGTGCTGGCGGCATTGGCAGGCATTGTGCTCAGTGCGCAAACCGAAGGGACATGGGCACAAGCTATGTGGGACTACACACCGCTTCCTTGGATGTACCGCTTTGAGTACCTGCGTTACCTATTCATTGTTCTACCGGGTAGTATGGCCGGCGAGTTAGTGATGAAATGGATGGATCGTCCAATAGGAGAAAGAAACACGAAGAACACTCCACGAGCCGTAGCCTATGGCATGTTAGGCATCTCAATAAGCCTTATACTGGTCAATCTTGTGGGATTGTACAACCATTGGAGTTTGGTCACACTGGTAGTGTCTGCTCTACTCATTGTAGCGGGATGGATATTGGCATATCATCAATCGAGTGATGGAGTTCTGTGGTACGAACTTCTGTTGCTGAGCGCTGCTTTCCTGCTAATAGGGCTTTGCTTCGAACCTTTTCAAGGAGGTATCAAAAAAGATGGTCCCACTTTTAGCTATTTTTTTGTTACCTCCGGCTTGGCGTGTATGGCATTGATGGCATTTCATGTGATATGCGACTACTTCTGCCTACACCGTAGCACGAATTTCCTTGTCATGTCCGGACAGAACCCTATGATAGCCTATGTGGCGTGCGACCTGCTAATTTATCCCCTATTCAATCTCTTAGGAGTTATGAGTGGTCTGAGTATCTTTGCCTCCAATCCGTGGCTGGGATTCCTGCAAGGGATACTGTTTACTTCACTGGCACTATTGGTAACAATGTTCTTTACACAGATTAAATGGTTCTGGAAAACCTAATTTACTCAAAACTTATAAACTTAAAACAAATATAATATGAATAGACTTTCAACCCTTTTCCTTGCTGCGATATTATACTTCGCACATGGAGCAAATGCAAAAAGTACAGATAGGGAAGTACGAGGCGATGATGCTGCTGTGCGTTATACGG
>CABSGW010000313.1 GCA_902477365.1 uncultured Prevotellaceae bacterium | reverse complement strand
CATCTACATCGGCAATGTATCCGTCTACGCTCGTTGCAATAAACAATACTACTTTCCTCATCACTCTTCTCCACATCCCTGAAGCGGAAGCCCGTACACCCGTGTGCATTCCCCCCAAGGGTGGTAACATGAACCCAGGTAGGCAAAACCGAAACGTTCGTAATAAGCCGTGTGGTCGGTACACAGATAAAGTTGCGAAAAGCCGTACTGCCGGGCATCTGCCGCAACTTGGTCTATCAGCAGCTGTCCGTAATTGTGTCCCCGGTGCGCCTCTTCCACATACAACGCCACCAGCCACGGACACAAGTCCTGACGCGAATTGAAATCATTCGTGGCCAACCCCGCACATCCGATGATGGAATCGCCCTGCATCAACAAGTACCACTGTGGCAATGCGCCCGCCGCTTGCAGGCAATGTCTGAAACAGTCGTCATAGACCATTTTACTAGCCTCATCGGCCCATTTTTCCTGAAAATAGGCGATGGCGCGATCCAAATACCCAGGCTGTTGCCGCAGGGATACTATGCGGGGAAGTATACACATCATTTTTCTTTTTTAGTTTGTCAGAACCAAACAGCAAGGAAAACAGCGCGTCTCACCACGTTAAAAACCATCTGCTGTTTCATAGATTCCCATTTAAACATCCTACAAATGTAAGCCTTAAACCATCAACAACCAAGAAAACGGTACTTTTCATGCAATGCGCAACGAAAATACGTTAACCCAAACAGCCTCATTGCAACAAAATAAACAGAAGAATAACAGTATAAACCTGACGACAAACGAATGGTTCAGATTTATTCTATTCAATAAAACGATCATCCACATACCCCTTAATTTCATGTTTTATAATTGATTATCAAGAATACGCTTTGCAAAATTGTCCGGATTTTCTATCTTTGCCTGTGGATTCTTATTGTGAACATCGCTTCATACACTCAACCCCCATTTTACAACAAACACACTGCCGAATGAAAAGAACAATCACAACCTTAACTCTAATATTCGTAACCATCTTCACGATCTCTGCGCAAGAGCAGAAACGAACGATCCCACACGATGAGACGGACATCGCAGACCTGCAATCTTTGTTGGCCGTAGCGGGCTATGAAAGTTACGCTTTCGATCTGTCGCAATTCTTAGACCACTACTTTTCGCTCCGTGTCATGCTTAGGGAATACTCGGATGGTAATATGATACAGGAAAAAACGGTTTGCCACAGCAATAATAAACTAATGCTATCCAAATTCAGTGAGGAGGATCAGAAAGAAATTCTTAAGGAAGGCAGCGCTATTGACCCCAAGAATGGTATTTTCAAGCAGTTCGACCGCCTGACCATCGGCTTCCTCCCAATCAGTGGCGACTCCATCCGCCAGTATGTCGTCGAACTTGTCGGTAGCAACACCGTTCATACGACACTTCGGTTACACAAAGTCCATGGCGGCGGCACGGAATCCTGCCAATACTTCACCCGACCGTTCAAGACACACGAAATAAAACCGGGTGAGTTTAGTCCTCTTCTCCTCCTCGGTTCTATTTGGTACGATGAATCCAACAGGGTCTTTCGCTTCTGCGGTGAATCGGAAATAGACCCCGATCTCTCCAGCCAGATAATCAAGGATATTCCACACTTTTATGTATTCGGAATAAAAATAGAACAGATTGAATAATAGGCAGATGTCCTTCAATTGCAGTTTCTTCATCAATCAGCAAGTTACTCGGAAAAGGGAGAAAAAAGAAGAGAAGACTCTACCTTCCCTCCCTATTGATTGTTAATGAACCCTAGAGCCGCATACCACCATCAGAACGAAGCAGATTGCGGCGAGGGAAATACCGCCGGACTGCCATCGCGCTGG
>CABSGW010000312.1 GCA_902477365.1 uncultured Prevotellaceae bacterium | reverse complement strand
TCCTCCTCTATCTTCGCCTGTACGGAATATCTCTTCAAACAGTTCGATGCGGTTGCTGATGCGTGAGTTGGTGCTAGGTTTGATTTCTATAGGCCTTAGGTCGTTGCGTGTCGTAAGGTGCTGGGCAATCTCACCCTTGAAGTGTATCCAATAAATGGTCCAGGGTTCTTTTTCATCGGCTCCATAGGCATGAGGCTTTCCGGCAGGCAGTATGGTGAATTGGTTTGCCCGTAAAGTATAGTCTTTTTCTTGTATTCGATACCATCCGGCTCCCTCTGTACAATAAATGAATACATATTGGGCGATGGGCTCTTTTCGTTCCCTAAAGTGGTGATTTGCTTTCGGGTAGTAACCAAGATCCGTGATGTGCAACATGCGTAACAACGGATCTTTTTCGGCCTCTGACAAGATGGATGAAGGTAGTATGATAGCTCTCTCTCCGTTAAAACCGTCTTTTCGTTTTATCATAGTGGTTGGTTTTAAATACAAGTATTGCAAATATACGAAAAAGTGCAAAATAATCCATCTTTTTAATGAGTAAATCTATTTTGGAAATAGTGAAAAGGGGTTTCCTTTGCAAGTATTAAAAAAGAAAAATGGTATGAGACGGCAAACAACTTTTTATCTCTTGTTAATCTGTATGGTTTCGGCCATGGGCGGATTACTCTTCGGCTATGACTGGGTGGTTATAGGCGGAGCTAAGATTTTTTACGAGCCTTTCTTTGCATTGGACGGTTCGGCGGCTATGCGCGGCTGGGCCATGAGCAGTGCTTTGATTGGCTGTTTGGTAGGCGCATTGCTTTCCGGTGCGTGGAGCGATCGGTATGGACGTAAAAAGTTACTTGTTGTAGCTTCCTTGTTATTTGCCTTTTCTGCGTTCGGAACAGGAGCTGCCAATCATTTCTTCTGGTTTGTGGTATGCCGTATATTGGGTGGGCTGGGAATCGGTATCGCTTCGAACGTGTCACCTATTTATATTGCAGAAGTTGCGCCTGCACATGTGCGGGGACGCTTTGTGTCGCTTAACCAGTTGACCATCGTGTCGGGTATTTTGTTGGCTCAAATAGCTAACTGGCTGATTGCTGGTTGTTTTCCGTCTGAAAATGGACAGTTGAGTACTGAAGGAGTGGAATGGGCCTGGCGTTGGATGTTTTGGGCACAGTTGATACCGTCCGGCTTGTTTTTTGTTTGTTCGCTCATTATCCCCGAGAGTCCCCGATGGCTGGCTACTACCGGACATGGGAAAGCTGCCGGAAAAATCTTATCCCGTATAGGTGGCGATGAATACGCTTTGGATACCTTACAGGCAATGCAGTCGGTGAATAAGGTCGATCAGGAAACCAAATTGGGATGGAAATTTTTATTACGGCAAGCGGGTTTGCGACGTGTATTGTTGATAGGTGTTGTGTTGTCTGTGTTCCAGCAATGGTGTGGCATCAATGTTATTTTCAATTATGCGCATGAAATTTTTTCTGCAGCGGGTTATGCCGTTTCTGATGTATTGATGAACATTATGGTGACGGGGGTGATTAATGTGGTCTTTACGTTTGTGGCTATTCGGACAGTTGACCGCTGGGGGCGTCGAACGTTGATGTTTGTGGGTTCTGCCGGATTGGCGATTATTTATTTTTTGATGGGGACGGGTTATTATATAGGGGTTAGTGGACTTCCGATGTTGTTGTTGGTTGTGTTGGCCATAGCGTGTTATGCTATGTCGTTAGCTCCTGTTGTATGGGTTGTCTTGTCTGAAATATTTCCGGCTCGCATACGTGGGTGGGCCATGGCTGTTTCTACGTTCTTTTTGTGGACAGCCTGTTTTGTCCTGACTTATACTTTTCCTTTATTGAACGAGTGGATAGGGGCTGCCGG
>CABSGW010000311.1 GCA_902477365.1 uncultured Prevotellaceae bacterium | reverse complement strand
GAGGACTCAATTCCAGTCGGTAATTTCAATGTCGTAGCTGAGCCGGACCGAACCTATGCGGGTAACTTCAATTATCGGGCTATTGTACGTACCAAAGATCCTGAAGCCGTGGAAAAGGCTTGGGAGACAATGCGTTTTGACGAACTTGGTTCGGGCTTCCGAATGGGGTTGGTTCCGCTACGTATTTATCATATACTTGCTTATGCGGCACCTTCCCAATTATGGAACCAGCTTATTTATCCGGTTGCATTTGCGGGAGTCAGCCTTTTACTGTTGCTGAGTGCTTTTTTCAATTACATTGCGATTTTAACCAGCATCTTCTTGGGGCGTGTACGCGAATACTCGTTGCGTATCAGCATGGGCAGCACTTATCGTAACAATGTTATTTGGCTGGTTACAGAGGTTGGTATTACGTTGCTGATCGTGCTGTTTCTTTCGTGTCTGGCTCTTGAATGGATCAACTTTTTGGCGGATATTCCGGAAGCCTCTATTGGGGTATTCTCCAGCTTGGCACTATGCATGGCGGTTTTTGTAGTTCTTATGTTGTTGGGCGTGTGCTATCCGCTCAACAGGTTACGTCGTATCTATAAAAGCCAGTTCGGTGGGCATCCCGCTCCTCGGCATATAACCAATTCGCTTCTGCTGTTGCAGTTGGCCGTCTGTTTCTTATTGGTTTTTGCACTTGCAGGCTCGTATCGCCAGCTGCACATGATCTTTACAGCCGACTTAGGGTTCTGCACAGAGAACATCCTGCGCATTAAAACCCTGGGCGCTGGAAGTGCTTATAGACCGTATGGTTCTAATTTCTTTGCCATCGAGGAACGACTGAATGATGGTTCTAATCCGGCCATCGTGAAGGCATTGGCCATGCATTCCGACCTGTTTGAATCGAGTGGGCGCACTACTAATTCGGGAAATACTTTTGGTATAGACGAGCGGCCTTATAGTGAACGCGAGGTTCGCATGTTGACGTTACCTTACGAGACGAAGGACTTTTTCCAGTTGAAAATGCTTGAAGGCGAGTGGTTCAAACAACCGGTCGATGTTATCAACGAACAGCCGGCACTGTTGAATCCGGAGGCAGTGGAGGCGCTTCATCTGCAAGATTATGCGACGCGTACTCTGAAAGCACAATCCAATTCTTTTTGGGATACGGAACTCAACCGGTGGAATACAAAGGTCGTTCCGCTGCGTATCAGTGGTGTGGTTTCGTTCCGCACAAAGAGCTTGCATCAGGTACAAGAGCCGCTACTTATTTACTGTTCACCCGATGGGCGCACCAACCATGGAGGACAATGGAATCATAACGCCATTTACGTCAAACATAAGCCGGGGCAGGAGGCCGGTGCGCGGCAGGAAATTGTCAAGGTGCTGAAAGAATTCGGCCTGTCTGACGAAGCGATTGAAATAACCCGGATGAGCGACCATGTACTGAAGTTTTATGAAAAAGAACAGAACTACCTGAATGTCTTTACGGTGATTGTTTTAGGTAGTGTGCTGATTACGTTGTTTGGCGTACTGTCCATGATTCTGTATGTATTGCGCCTGCAACGGCGCAACATTGCCATCCGTCGCGTTTTCGGCGCAACCTTTGGCGATATCTGCCGGCAATACTTGCGTAGCTATTTGGGTTACACCGTATTGGGGTGTGTGCTGGCCTATCCTGTCGGGAAAATGGTGATGGACTGGTGGCTGGAGGGCTACGATGTCCGTGTCTCCGTGGGTTGGTTGCAAGGCTTGGCGGTCTTTGTCTTGATGTTGCTATTGGTAGCCTCGGTGGTGATCGTTCAAATATACCGGGTGACGCGCGAGAATCCGGCCAATGTGGTAAAGAGTGAATAATACATTTTGTTATGAATACGATGTTCCGTTTTTGTGGTATTGAAGTCGCGGACGGTAGTAGT
>CABSGW010000310.1 GCA_902477365.1 uncultured Prevotellaceae bacterium | reverse complement strand
CCGCTACGACCCCAACGCCCTCTTGAAGAGACACTTCAAACACTCGTTGACATCGTACGACAAGGTAAACCGCTATACATCGGCATTTCCAAATACCCTAAAGACAAAGCAGAATTAGCATATAAATAACGTGAGTTCGACAAACTCACGTGTTGTTTAAAATCTAACCGCAAAGATAGTACACTTTCGAATATTAACATAACATACCCACAAGCTTTTCGGACTGACCCAAGAAAAGCCGGTTCATAAAGAGATATGACCGGCCTTTCTTAACTTTTACATCAAAAATATAAATGTATTATTTCTCAATTTGTAACAACATTACTTTTGAACCACAATTTTCAACTTACAGGTGCGTCCGTAAAGCAACGCCACACCATCGTAAGTAAGTCCGGCTATGCCAGCTCCCGAATAGGCCGGACCTTTACCTCCCACAACTCCTGTAGGAGTAGCTATTTTACACCCTCCGGTAACTAACGCATCTGCATCGTTTGCGGCTTCAATAACATGAATAACACCATATTTACCCGCTGCAGTAACAAAAGCAATATAGGTATTATCCTTTATCTGCAAACTACAAGGATCATTCGGGTATCCATCAGAAGCATTGACCCTTTGCATTAACATATCAGCACCCTGTGTAGTCACACTTTGCAACATATTCAACGCTTCAAAAGTCTTGGCGTCAGGAACCGCACTCTCCACCATCACATCAACGCCAAGCTCAGTGACCTTATCCTCAGGTATAAGAGTAAACATCGTTCTGTTCGTAGCAACGCCTACCGGTTTGATCCAGTTATCTACATCATAACGCCGTCCCACCGGTCCTCCATTAATTCTTGATGCACTGACATAAGAGAAACCTCTATTTTTAACGGCAACAAACTCCGGATTTCTCCATATATTGACGAAAGCAAAATCTACACTGTTTGCCTTTGAACCATATCCTTTAATTTCCTTCAGGCTTAATACATGCTTCTGCACACCTTGTACCATTATTCCCTCTATGGAGAAAATATAAGGTTGATCCGGTTCTGTTGAATGTTCCCATTCAGGCGCCATTTCAATATCGTTGAAAACAAGCGCAACATTATTGTCAACACCCTCAAGACCTTCGATATTGATAATCTTTTCCTCTTTCAACCCCTCTATATCTTCTACCACAATCTTGATTCCATTGGTCTCTTTATTGTCTACGACAGTTTTCAGGATAAATTCCATTTCCAACGGATTGCCTGACACCGGAATAGTCGTATATTCCTTCAGGTCACCCAGTACTTTATTGCACAACGTATGTTTTACAGACTTAATACCCACGGCAGAACGAATCACTACAGACAGAGAAACCTCTTCATCGGGTACTAAAACTGGGAAATCTGATGGTTCTGTGAATATCTGAGATGGAAGTTTGGTTATCTTTTTAATAGGTATTACCTTTTGTGCCGTTTTTGTCAAAACGTCCGTTGATGTTACCAGTATCCCGGCTGCTTCACGCGTGTTAACCTTGACATTCAAGTCAAATTCAAGTGTCATATCAGTTTGCAAGGTATCTATCTTTAAACGTTGACGTTCAGTCGCGTTTATCTCTTCATATTCTCCATTCTCATCCATCTTCAACAAGGTAGCATATATGCTATGTATACCCACAGCAGAGAAACTTCTGGCAGATACAGTCACCGTCGAGTTATACTCCACCACATCTATTTCAGAAGGAGAAGTGAGTTCTACAGTAGGTGGCGGATACGCGTTGTCGTCCGAATAATCGGGCTCACTATCACTACAATTTGTCAACAACAAACCCCATGGAAGGGCAAGTATCAGGATCATTATATTTTTGATATATTGCTTCATGACCGTTCATTTTTTATTTTAAAGATTCGATTTGTAATTGAAAACAATGTAAATCTCCGCTTACACTTGTTTCGGTTACC
>CABSGW010000309.1 GCA_902477365.1 uncultured Prevotellaceae bacterium | reverse complement strand
GGTCTTGTTTTTTATTGGACTGGCATAAAAATCCAAGGTTTTTATGTAAGTTTGCCACTTTCAAAAAAACAATCAAATTCAAACCATGAAACAAGACTATCGACTGCTCGTCCTTGACCTGGACGGAACCCTGACCAATTCGAAGAAAGAAATCTCTCCGCGCAATCTCCGTACCCTGTTACGGCTACAGCAAAGCGGCGTACGCCTGGTACTGGCGTCAGGCCGTCCTACCTACGGCATTGTTCCTTTGGCGGAACAACTGCAAATGAAAGAAAACAGCGGCTATATTCTTTCTTATAACGGCGGAGAAATCATAGACTGGAGCACCGGTGAGCTACTGTATAAAAATCTGCTTCCCGACGATGTACTGCCTATCCTGTACCAGACTGCAACCGATAACCGGCAAACAATCCTCACATACGACAACGAGTGCATACTTACCGAAAATCCCAACGACCCGTATGTACAAAAAGAAGCATTCCTCAACAAAATGCAGGTACGCCGCGTAGAGAACTTCCTGCAGGAAATTCCCCTTCCCCTACCCAAATGCCTCATTGTTGGTGAACCTGAACAACTTATGAAAACAGAGGCCGAACTGAGCCTTCGTCTGCAAAGGCAAATCAGCGTATACCGTTCGGAACCTTATTTTCTGGAACTCGTTCCTTTGGGCATAGACAAAGCACGTTCGATCGCCGTATTATCGGAAAAGCTGGGTATCACCCGCGAAGAAGTGGCAGCCATGGGCGACGGTTACAATGATCTCAGCATGATAAAATACGCCGGACTAGGCATAGCAATGGACAATGCGCAGGAACCCGTGAAAGCTGCTGCGAACTACATTGCCCCAAGTAACGACGAAGATGGAGTAGCCATCGCCGTAGAACGATACTTCCTGCACGCTTTTTAAAAACAGATAGTCCTAATTTACAAATATTTGTTATACCTTTGCCTTTCCAAAAAGAACTAATTATCAAACGTTATGGAACATCAACTGACCATTTACAACACCTTAAATAGAAAAAAGGAGTTATTCGTACCTTTGCATGCTCCTCATGTAGGTATGTATGTCTGCGGACCGACCGTTTACGGTGATGCCCACCTGGGCCACGCACGTCCTGCCATTACTTTCGATTTACTTTTCCGCTATCTTACACACATTGGCTATAAAGTGCGCTATGTCCGCAATATTACCGATGTAGGTCATTTGGAGCATGACGCGGACGACGGTGAAGACAAAATTGCAAAGAAAGCCCGCCTGGAACAACTGGAGCCCATGGAAGTGGCACAGTATTATATAAACCGTTATCACAAGGCAATGGAAGCATTAAACGTGCTTTCTCCCAGCATCGAACCGCATGCATCGGGACATATCATCGAACAGATAGAGCTCGTAAAAGAGATACTGGAGAACGGCTACGCTTACGAAAGTGAAGGCTCCATTTACTTTGATGTAGCCAAATACAACAAAGACCACCACTACGGCAAACTGTCAGGACGTAATCTGGACGATGTACTAAACACTACGCGTGAACTGGACGGCCAGGAGGAAAAACACAATCCCGCCGACTTTGCACTGTGGAAACGTGCCCAACCGGAACATATCATGCGCTGGCCAAGCCCATGGAGTGACGGCTTCCCCGGCTGGCACGCCGAATGTACGGCAATGGGAAAGAAATATCTGGGTAAACATTTCGATATTCACGGTGGCGGTATGGACCTTATCTTCCCGCACCACGAATGTGAGATTGCACAATCCGTAGCATCGCAAGGCGATGACATGGTACATTACTGGATGCATAACAACATGATAACCATCAACGGACAGAAAATGGGTAAAAGCCTCGGCAACTTCATCACATTGGATGAGTTCTTCACCGGCTCCAATAAAACGCTGACACAGGCTTACAGCCCGATGACCATCCGTTTCTTCATTCTCCAGGCCCACTATCGCAGTACG
>CABSGW010000308.1 GCA_902477365.1 uncultured Prevotellaceae bacterium | reverse complement strand
TCGTGGTCAGCCGTAATCACAATAAGGGTCTCCTTGGGATGTTTCTTATAAAACTCGTAAGCCACCTGTACGGCGCGATCCAGGTCTTCCACCTCGCGAAAAGCCGTAGCAAGGTCCTTGTTATGGCAGGCCCAGTCTATTTTGCCGCCTTCAACCATCAGGAAAAAGCCTTTATTCTTCTCTTTCATCAGGAAGTCAATGGCATTGCGTGTAATGGTCTCCAGTGTCAATCCCTCACCCTTTTGGTCAATGGCATAAGGCAAAGAGGCTTGATCCATTTGTTCCGGTTGAATCAGAATCATTTTTTTAGCAGCTGCTTTTTTCTGCTTATATTCGGCATCGCCACGGGCCACGGTGTATCCGGCCTCGTCGAACAGGCGGAACACACTCACCGTATCGCGGTGGTTGGCCGCCCTTTTGGGACGCAGGAAACCGCTACCGGCATAAAAGTCGAAACCGGCACGCGGCAAATCGGTTGCTATTTCATAATACATACTGCGGTTGGCCTGATGTGCATAAAAAGCAGCCGGTGTAGCATGATCCACGCTCACACTGGTAGCCACACCCACCCGTTTGCCGGCCAATTTGGCCTGCTCTGCAACCGACCGGGCACGTTTTCCATCCTTGTCCACCCCGATAGCACCATTATAACTCTTTACGCCACAAGCCAAGGCCGTTCCGCCTGCCGATGAGTCGGTAATGGAGTTGGTAGCCGAGAAGGTGGTTGCCGTTGTGGCTACCGGGAATAAGGAGAAACCTAACGGCACACTGCCTATTTTCCCTTCGCGTTCAGCCCGGAACATCTCGGTGCCGTTCACTTGGTTCACTCCCATACCGTCACCGATAAAATAAAATACATACTTAGCCGTGCCCTGTGCACGCACCACTCCGCAAAGCATAAGGAGCAGCAATAAATGAAACGTCCGTTTTTTCATTGTTATTTAATGGTTTTAATCGTAAATCCGTACTGTAATGCCGCGTTGTTACCCGGCCATACAAACCAAACAAAAGTACACAGTTTAGCGCACATAACCAACGCCAATCTCCGGTTTTTTATATTAATTTTTTATTACAACAACTCCAGTCTACAAAGTGGCAGCTTCCGAGCGTATTCTTTTTCAAGCCCAAACACGACACACGACACCACGAGGACGTTTCCACGTCCATACGTGTTCGTTTGAACGTCCCCATATGGACGTTACACCTATCCCGACAAAAGGATGCAAGAAAATGGGGTGAAGCAAGAAACCATCGGTTCATGCCCCATTATCTCTGATACACATACAACAAAAGGAAATCGTTTTACGACAATAAAAAATGGAATGTCCTTTACGCTATTTTCAGTTGGACATTCCAATAAAAAAGTCTGATTTGTATTCCATCACCCGTACAGACAAGCCCTCTACCTCCCTAAAGGGCAACTCACTCCAAGAAATGCGTGATATCATCCAATATCCGCTTGTATAAAGGAGCGTCGACATACCCTGTATGTTTCCGCAACATTTCTTCCGGACTGCTTGAACTATGCTGATAACCTGACAGTTCATTTTGCATCTGCTGGCTATGCAGAGCCAAACGCCAGATCTCGCGTTCCCGTTCACGACGTAACGCATCGCATACCGTACCCAGCATTGGCAGCACCACATTGTCGTAGACATCATGTCCGCGCATAAACAAATAAGTAAGTTCCGGCACAACACCCAGCTGCCTCAACTCTTCTTTCAAAGGAGAATAGGTAGCTTTTGCCTCGGGATAGCGGCGTTGCAACCATGCCACTTTCTTGTTTACCCGGTGACGGACAAACTCCAGCGTGCGTTCCGGATGATACAGGTTCAATCCATCCACCGACACCACGGAACACAGGTCTGCCATGGTAAATTCATGGTATTTTCCGCTTCGATAGCACCATACCGACCACACGAAAAGCGGATAAACCACCTCTGAATAATCGCGCATAATCTGTTGAAAATCCACCAACGCATGGTCGTTCAAAGTAGCCATCACACAC
>CABSGW010000307.1 GCA_902477365.1 uncultured Prevotellaceae bacterium | reverse complement strand
ATACACACTAAAAACTAACGACACCGCGTTCTCTTTTGAACGAACCTATGAGTCCGTTCAAAAGAGAACGCGGTGTCGTTTACCAACGTCGGCCCACTAACGCTATCAACTTGTTAGCTCGGCTCTACACGTAGTATATACAAGAATACGGCTCTCTCATTACATGTAAAATGAGAGAGCCGCTATAAAACAGAAATACCGTATGCGTCTGTTCCTATTTCTTCAACACTTTCAACGTTTCTTGCAAAGATGCGATCTTGCTCTCGGCATCACTTTGCTTTTTACGCTCCAGTTCTACCACATTGGCTGGTGCATGGGCTACAAATTTTTCATTCGACAACTTTTTACGGATACCCACCAAGAAACCTTCCAAATGCTTCAATTCTGCCTCAATCTTGGCAATTTCAGCCGTCACATCTATCAAATTACCTAACGGCACAGCATATTCCGTAGTTCCTACCATAAAGGAAGAAGCTCCTTCTGCTTTCACTTCCACCACCTCTACAGCACTGAGATTTGCCATTTTTCCGGCTACACTATCATACCCGTTCACCGGATTGCAACCTACCACCTGAAGGGTTAGTGCTTCTTTCTGAGCTATGTTTTTCTGATTGCGGATGGCACGTACCGAAGTCACTACAGCCTTCACGGTTTCCACCGCCGCAATCACCGCTTCGTCTTCGGCCGTAGCATTATCCAGACATAAAGGACTTACCATAATGCTTTCACCCTCTTTACGCTCAATAATATGTTGCCATAATTCTTCACTGATAAAAGGCATGAAAGGATGAAGCAACTTCAACAAACTGTCAAAGAAACCCAATGTTGCCTCGTAGGTTGCACGGTCAATCGGTTGTCCGTAAGCCGGTTTCACCATCTCAAGATACCAACTGGAGAATTCGTCCCAGAAAAGCCTGTAAACCTCCATCAACGCTTCACTCAAGCGATATTTTGTAAACAAATCGGCAACCTCTGCCGTACTCTTTTTCAGTTGGGCTTCAAACCAGCGCACAGCTTTAACCGCCGTTTCCGGTTGTACCTCGTCACACACTTCCCAGCCTTTCACCAACCGGAAAGCATTCCATATTTTATTACAGAAGTTACGTCCTTGCTCGCACAATGCATCGTCAAACAAGATGTCATTACCAGCCGGTGCGGCCAACATCATACCCATACGCACACCATCCGCACCATAACGGGCAATCAGTTCCAACGGGTCGGGAGAATTGCCCAGCGATTTGGACATCTTACGACCTATCTTATCGCGCACAATACCGGTGAAATACACATTCTTGAAAGGCATCTTACCGGTATATTCATATCCGGCCATAATCATACGTGCCACCCAAAAGAAAATGATATCCGGGCCTGTCACTAAGTCGCTCGTAGGATAATAATAACTGAATTCTTCGTTTGCTTCAGGCTGATTAATGCCATTGAACAAAGAAATAGGCCATAGCCACGATGAGAACCAAGTATCCAACGCATCATCATCCTGACGCAAATCGGACACAGTCAACGCACTGTTTCCACTCTTTTCGCGCGCCATCACCAATGCCTCTTCAACGGTTTCGGCCACAACAAAGCCTCCTTCGGGCAAATAGTAAGCCGGAATACGGTGTCCCCACCACAACTGGCGGCTGATGCACCAGTCCTTGATATTCTCCAACCAATGACGGTAGGTGTTTTTGTACTTAGCCGGATAAAACTTTATTTCATCGGTCATAACCGGTTCGAGTGCCAAGTCGGCAAAATGCTTCATTTTCAGGAACCACTGCATCGACAATTTCGGTTCTATAGCCACATTGGTACGTTCTGAGAATCCGACCTTGTTCGTATAAGCTTCCACTTTCTCCATTAGTCCGGCAGCTTCCAGATCTTTCTCAATCTGCCTGCGTACCTCAAAACGATCCATCCCCACATATAACCCTGCAGCTTCGCTAAGTGTCCCGTTATCATTAAAAATATCGATAGAAGGCAAATTATATTTTTCGCCCAACATATAGTCATTCACATCATG
>CABSGW010000306.1 GCA_902477365.1 uncultured Prevotellaceae bacterium | reverse complement strand
GGGGCATTGCCCGATGCCATCTGTCGACGCATCGAGAATCAATACATGGTTCCAGCACTAAAAAAAGGGAATTGGGATCAAGCCATGTTTCAAGGCATCAGTGCCATCACCCGTTATTTACACAAAGACCCCACACTCTTTTCAGAACGTGGCAATGGCATCAGACAAAGCGAGGTTAACGACCAATTGTATGCACTCTTCATTGTAGTCGTTGTGCTACTTATCTTCTTCATCGTATTTTGGTCGAAACATCAACGTAAAAAATGCCCCCGTTGCGGCAAATACCAACTGGAACCAACCAGTTCCTCACTCATCAAAAAAGCGCATGCCCCGGGTAAAAAACATGTCATTTATGTATGTCGCCATTGCGGCTACACCGTAACACGCGAAGAAGACGACAACGACCACCTGCATCGCGGAGGCGGCAGCATGCTTCCTCCATTCATCTTTCTAGGCGGACGCCCAAGAGGTGGCGGTGGATTCGGCGGTGGCAGTTTCGGAGGAGGTTCCTTTGGTGGCGGTGGCTCGGGCGGCCGATTCTGATACAAAACCCCAACACGTAATTCAATCATACGACAATGAAAATAAACAAGACCTTTTTAGCGATTATCATCGTATTAGTAGCACTCGTTGCATGGACATCGAGCAGTTACAACGGCATGGTTTCAAAAGAAGAAGCTGTAAGTACAGCCTGGAGCAACGTTGAAACGCAATACCAACGCCGTTCTGACTTGATACCCAATTTAGTCAACACGGTAAAAGGATATGCCAAACACGAAAGCGAAACTTTACAAGGAGTGATTGCCGCGCGCGCCAAAGCCACACAGATCACGGTTGATGCCGACAATCTGACCCCTGAAAAAATGCAACAATACCAAAAAGCACAAGGCGACATAACAACCGCATTGGGAAAACTCCTGGCCATCACTGAAAATTACCCGTCGCTGAAAGCTAACGAGAATTTTTCAGAACTGCAAGCTCAGCTGGAAGGAACAGAAAACCGTATCAGCGAAAGCCGTCGTGTCTACAACGATGCGGTACAAGCATATAACTTACAAATACGCAGATTTCCCGGTAACATAGTGGCCGGTATGTTTGGTTTTGAGAAGAAAAATAAATTTGAGGCGACCGAAGGAGCTGAAAAAGCCCCTGAAGTAACGTTTTAATTCGCAATAATACATTATGGACAACAAACAAAGATACATGATGCGTGGCGTCAGCGCCATGAAAGAAGATGTACACAATGCCATCAAAAACATCGATAAAGGTATTTTTCCACAAGCATTCTGTAAAATCATTCCCGATATTCTAGGCGGCGATCCCGAATATTGCAACATTATGCATGCTGACGGGGCTGGAACAAAATCCTCTTTGGCCTATATGTACTGGAAGGAAACAGGCGACCTGTCTGTTTGGAAAGGAATAGCCCAAGATGCACTCATCATGAATACAGACGACCTGCTGTGCGTGGGAGCCGTTGACAACATCCTGGTTTCTTCTACCATTGGCCGTAACAAGATGCTGATTCCCGGTGAAGTAATTTCTACCATCATCAACGGCACTGACGAGTTGCTGGCTCAAATGCGCGACATGGGAATCGGAATTTATGCGACAGGTGGCGAAACAGCCGATGTAGGTGATCTGGTACGTACCATCATCGTTGACTCAACCGTAACCTGCCGTATGAAGCGTAGCGATGTTATCAACAACGCCAACATACGTCCCGGTGACGTCATTGTGGGTTTATCCTCGTGCGGACAAGCAACTTACGAAAAAGAATATAACGGAGGTATGGGCAGTAACGGTTTGACCAGTGCACGCCACGATGTCTTTGCCAAATACCTGGCTGAGAAATATCCTGAAAGCTATGACAAAGCCGTACCTGACGAATTGGTGTATAGCGGCTCGTACCGCTTGACCGACACCGTAGAGGGTGCCCCCGTCAATGCAGGCCGATTGGTCCTGTCACCCACCCGCACCTATGCTCCGGTGGTCAAGCAACTGTTAGACGCGTTGCGTCCGCACATTCACGGAATGGTACACT
>CABSGW010000305.1 GCA_902477365.1 uncultured Prevotellaceae bacterium | reverse complement strand
GGTGTGACGACCTATACGCCCGCTGCCTGCATCGTCGAACTCAACGTCAACACCTTCACGGGCGAGATAGAAATCATGCGCCACCACAGTTTGGTCGACAGTGGCCAAATGATCGTGCCGGAACTCGTATCCGGCCAATTGCAGGGCGGTTTGGCAATGGGCATCGGGCACGCCTTGATGGAGGAATTGCCGCTCTATGAAGAAGGGCCGGGCAACGGAACGTGGAACTTCAATCGCTATACGCTGCCACGGGCCAAGAATGTTGCTGTCTGGAACCAGACGGCCGATTATCTTGCGCCGCTGTCTGAAACCTCACCGACCAGAGGGCTGGGGGAGGTGGTGATGGTGCCGATCATCGCCGCAACCGGCAACGCCATCACCCATGCTATCGGCAAGCGCTTCTATCAGCTCCCCGTGACGCCGGAAAAGATAAGAAAGGCTCTGGCGTTGTAAATGCACATTGAAACAGTGGATGTCGAGAGCGGTTGACGTGACAAAGAGGTTGCGGCTCTTGGCCTCAGATATCCTCTCCGACATCTGAGAGGTGATATCCGCTTGTGCATTCCGGCTGCAACGGCATTTTGTGCGGACGATGCGGAGCAGAGGTTGCTGTCTTTCGACTGAGCAAGCGTTATTCTCTGGCTCTATTTATTATGCTACAAAACAAAGGAAGGGTAAATCGAGTAAGCTATAAATAGTGTCAGAAACTTTACTGCTACAGACAGTCGTTATGCCACAGGTATGAACAATGTTCATCCTGTGGCATAACTTTATTTCTCTGTCAGCCTGTAGCCGTACAGGTAAACGATCCGCTACGCTTTGACCAACGGAATGTTCTATTGGATTCTTACAGGAAGCAGTTATAAGTGTTAGTCTGGAATGTATATCATATAGATTGATTAATAATATATTATGAATGTCATATTTATATGACATAATTAGTTAATACTAAAATAGTTTTTACAATTATTATCAATTGTATTGATATGGTTTTTTATGACTACTGCTACCAGATGTTATAAAAATAAGATCTATTAAATCTACACATGGTTTCTACTCCTCACTTGTGCCAAAAACGGGTGTAAGTGGAGGAGCAAGTTTACTGGTGTATTCTGGATTCATACATTTCCCCACAAAAAAAGCCCCTTGAGCCGGAAACGCAAGGGGCAGAACGATAACTTTGTCTTTTGGTTATTTGCGGGCTTCGATGGACAGGCTGACCACATAGTCGGCCATTTCCTCTCCTTGCGGAAGTGTTTCCGCTATTTGTTTGTACAGAGGATCGTTCCAGTCCTGCATGTTCCGCACATAGTCGGGCTTGGGCGTCAGCACTATGGATGTGAACCCCGCTTTTTCGAGCAGCGCCTTGGTTTCTTCGACCAGAACCGCGCCGGCCACGCAGCCGACGAGAGCAGCAGCCATGTCCCGGACATTGTCGGGAAGAGGTTTCAGCAGCGCAAGGTCGGAAACGGACACCTTGCCCCCGGATTTCAATACACGGTATATTTCCCGCCAAACCTTCGGTTTGTCAGGGGAAAGGTTGATCACGCAGTTGGAAAGCACCACATCAACGCTGTTGTCAGGCACGGGAAGGCATTCGATTTCGCCAAGACGAAACTCCACATTGTCCAGGCCAGTGCGCTGGCGGTACTGCTCAATATTTTTTCGAGCTTTGGCAAGCATCTCCGGCGTCATGTCCACACCGATAACCCTGCCGGATGCCTTCACCCTTTCGCCAGCCTGAAATACGTCAAAGCCGCCGCCGCTGCCAAGGTCCACAACGGTCTGTCCTTCCCGCAACGCGGCGATGGCCACGGGGTTACCGCAGGAAAGGCCCATGTTCGCGCCATCCGGCAGCTTGGCTAGAGACTCGGCATCATATCCCACGGCTGCCGCCAAACGGGCAGGATCGGCCTGACTGCTGCGCTGGCTGGAGCAGCAACAAGAACGCTGGCCGGTGGCAATGGCCGCGTATCCGGCTCGTACGGTTTCCTTCACGTCTTCGCTGCTTTTTGTTTTATCCGCTGTATCCATAGTCTTTATCTCCGTGTTATAC
>CABSGW010000304.1 GCA_902477365.1 uncultured Prevotellaceae bacterium | reverse complement strand
CCCTGCCGTAAAAGCGGGCATTCCCAGATTCTTCACCACACCTTTCAGTTCGGCTAACGTCATACCCAGCAGGGGTGATAACTTCATTTCCATATTGTAAAAACTAGTTTGGTACAAAGATACGATTTTTCACGGGAAAGTCTGTATCCCTTTTTTATCTTTCTACATACCAAAGCCTCATGAATCCATACAGATGGACCGAACGAGCCTCAAAAGGTTATCAAAAACATTTGACCACACCTGCATACCTTCCGACTGTTTATAACCGACACGCCTTCTCTTAGACACGTGCTGGGCATCTCGCTGTAATGAGATGCCCAGCACATATGGCCAGACAGTAAGAAGAAAGAATTCACCCCGCCGCCTTCCGAAAACCAACACGCGTAGTTATTCTTGCAACTTCCTGATAATAAAACAATATACAACTCTCACCTTCAACACCCCATTCAAAAAGAGGAAACAGACAATCTTCCATACCTGACAACTAATAAAGAGTATCAATCATCCGAAACCTGATTCTTCACAAGTAAAGCCGGACTGTTTCCATAAAAAAGCCCGTCCTACACCAACGTCTTTCGCAGGAAATAGCTATATTTGTTCATTCATAATAAAAACTGCACAGAGCCATGAAGAAAAGAATAGACTGTTTCCTACCCTATGACGGCAGTCAGGAGGCAGCTGCAACAGTTGCACAATTCCAAGGGCATCCGCATGTAAAACGAATTTTCCTGCTTCTTGCCGACAAAGACATGACCATCCCCGAAATGTGTCATCCACTGGTCGTAGAATCCTTATATGCTACCAAAACCCTCAAACAGATTTCTCAGAAAAGCGAAGCGGCCTATACGTTATTATACACCAAGAACTCCCCATTGCAACTGGGACACCAGGCGCTTGAACGCCTGGAGCGCGTTGCTGACGATTCGGGAGCCTCAATGGTTTATGCCGACCACTACCTGCAACACGGAGAAGAGGGACTCGTTTCGTGCCCCGTCATAGACTACCAAACGGGAAGCTTGCGCGATGACTTCAACTTCGGCTCCCTGCTGTTATTGCGTACCGAACTGTTGCACCAGTTCTTCACAAAACGGCGCTCCCGTTACCACTATGCCGGTTTATACGCCCTGCGTCTGTACCTGAGCCGGATGGGAACATTATTCCACTTAAACGAATACCTGTACACCGAAACCGAACACGACATGCGGCTGAGCGGTGAAAAACAGTTTGATTACGTTGATCCGAAAAACAGGGAGGTGCAAGTTGAAATGGAAAAGGCCTGTACCGAGCACCTGAAGGCAATAGACGCGTATTTAGCCCCTGAAGAGTTTGACGAAGTGAAATATACCGGATACCCGTTCGAACGGGAGGCTTCGGTCATCATCCCGGTGCGCAACCGCGAACACACCATCGGGCAAGCGGTAGAAAGTGCCTTGCAACAACTGACAGACTTCAGCTATAACGTCATTGTTGTTGACAATCATTCCACAGACCGGACCGGCGCCATTGTCCAGGCTCTCACTAAAGACCCGCGCGTTGTGTACCTTTGTCCGGAACGTTCCGACTTAGGCATTGGTGGGTGTTGGAGCTTGGCTATCAACCATGCGGCTTGCGGCCGTTTTGCCGTCCAACTCGACTCGGACGACTTGTATAGCAGTCCGCACACGCTCCAAACCCTTATCGACGCTTTTTACAAACAAAAAGCCGCGATGATCATAGGCTCGTACCGCATGGTCGACTTCAAGCTCAATACCCTTCCGCCGGGCATCATAGACCACAAGGAGTGGACACCCGAAAACGGCCGTAACAATGCGTTGCGTATTAACGGATTGGGTGCTCCAAGGGCTTTCTTCACTCCTTTGTTGCGAAAAATAGGAATTCCGAACACATCTTATGGCGAAGATTATGCCTTGGGCCTGGCTTTCTCGCGACGTTTCCGCATAGGACGGGTGATGGGCGAAGTGTACCTGTGCCGTCGATGGGAGGGAAACTCGGACGCCGCACTCCCGATTGAGCGTATCAATGCCAACAACCTGTACAAAGACCGCTTGCGAAGCCTCGAAATCACCGCCCGACAAGCCAT
>CABSGW010000303.1 GCA_902477365.1 uncultured Prevotellaceae bacterium | reverse complement strand
ACGCACGGCACTTTTAACTGTGCCATGATGGTTTTAATCTTTTCATCAATGGCATTTAGTTCCTCCGAACCTTTATATATAGGAATAATGACTACCTGAATAGGTGCTAAGGCAGGGGGCAACACCAAACCATTGTCGTCTGAATGGGTCATGATAAGCGCACCCATCAAACGGGTAGAAACACCCCACGAGGTAGCCCAGGCATAATCCAGCTGGTTGTTCTTATCTACAAATTGCACATTGAAAGCCTTACCGAAGTTTTGTCCCAAGAAATGTGATGTTCCGCTTTGCAATGCTTTACCATCCTGCATCATAGCTTCTATGGTGTAGGTGTCAAGCGCACCGGCAAAACGCTCCGTCTCGCTTTTGACACCCTGCACAACAGGCATCGCCATACATGTTTCGGCAAAGTCTGCATATACCTTTAACATCATTTTCGCACGCTCTTCAGCCTCTTCTTTGGTTGCATGTGCCGTATGTCCTTCCTGCCACAAGAATTCAGCTGTACGCAAGAACAAACGTGTACGCATTTCCCAACGCATCACATTACACCATTGATTACACAGCAGAGGGAGATCGCGATAACTCTGAATCCAATTCTTATAGGTATTCCAAATAATGGTCTCTGATGTAGGGCGAATAATCAATTCCTCCTCCAATTTTGCCGCAGGGTCCACAACAACCCCGTTGTGTTCCTCGTTCGCCTTCAGGCGATAATGGGTAACCACCGCACACTCCTTTGCAAAACCTTCCACATGCTCGGCCTCCTTACTGAGGAATGATTTGGGTATAAGCATCGGAAAATAAACATTCTGCACTCCTGTTTCTTTGAACTTCTCGTCCAGTGTATGTTGTATTTTCTCCCAAATGGCATAGCCATAAGGTTTTATCACCATACATCCTCTCACATCTGATTGTTCAGCCAAATCGGCCTTAATAACCAATTCATTATACCACTGTGAATAATTGACACTACGTTTTGTCAAATCTTTCAATTCCTTTGCCATTGTTGTCTAGTCTTAGTGGCGCAAAAATACAAAAAAAAGAACAAATGCCGCCTTGTTCATTCGCTTTTATGTATCTTTGCCGCGATTAAAAACGTGAACTAATTAGTTTTACAATTATGAAAGCAATGAAATTTATTACATGTGCGCTTTGCGCCGTACTGCTTCTGAGTGGTTGTGACATGAGCAACAAGGCCAAAGGTGGCATCATTGGTGGTGCCGGTGGAGCTCTTGTAGGAGGTTTGGTAGGAAAATTAGCCGGAAACACGGCTGTCGGTGCAGTTGTGGGTACAGCTGTAGGAGCCGGAGCGGGTGTGTTGATTGGCAACAAGATGGATAAGGCAAAAGCAGAAGCTGAAAAGGTGCAGAATGCACAAGTTGAATCAGTTACAGACAACAATGGTTTAAAGGCTGTAAAGGTTACTTTTGATTCGGGCATCTTGTTTGCACTGAACAAAGCAGACCTGAACACCACTGCACAAACTTCTTTGGCGCAGTTCTCCAATGTGTTGAAAAACAATCCGACCATGGATATCGCTATCTATGGCCATACAGACAATACGGGTAATGACGCCATCAACAACCCATTGTCTTTGAAGCGTGCACAGTCTGTGGTGAATTATCTCTCTCAGTGTGGTGTTTCCTACTCACAGTTCAAAACAGTGCAGGGTATGGGATCGACACAGCCTATCGCTTCAAATGAAACAAAAGCCGGACAAGCCCAGAACCGTCGTGTAGAAATTTATATGTATGCCAGCGAAGCCATGATTAATGCGGCTAACGAAGGCACATTAAAATAAATATCCACAGTTGATTATATAGCCTGGAAGAGAACTTCTTTCAGGCTATATTTTTGAAAAGGCCATGCGTTTCAAAGCTACTATTCTTCGAATCATCCGATACGTTTGTCTATGCTTTTTTGCATCGACCATTGGCGTGGTATTCATCTATAAATGGGTACCTGTACCATTAACACCCCTCATGCTGATTCGGTGTGGGCAACAGTTTGCCGCCCAGAAAAAACTTTCGATCAAACATACGTGGAAGCCTATGGATGAAATATCCGAATATTTACCTATAG
>CABSGW010000302.1 GCA_902477365.1 uncultured Prevotellaceae bacterium | reverse complement strand
ACCACTTTAGAACCGGGTACAAGGCTGAATGCCGGCCCGCTTTTCTTTTCGGTTACTTCGCCACAACCAACGAAGCCCCATTGGATGATTATATTCTCAGACATACGACAAAGGTAAATTATTTTCTCTATCTTTGCAACGCTCAATCGCTAATTTTCTTAGGTAAATGATGGAAGAGAATATAAAAAAAGAATCTTTTTATGTGTTGCGAGGTTATTTGGCTTGTTTAAAAGCCGGCGCACGGATGGCTTTGTTACAGTTGAAGCATTATAAGGCGCATTTCGGGGTGATAAGTCTGGTGATGGTTGTGTTGACCGCTTACGTGGGAGGGGGTGAGAAAATGGTTTCTGTTCCCGCTTTCTATGAAACAATTCCGGTTTATCCCGTATGGAAGTTGGTTGTATATGGTATCGCCTTGTGCGGATTGCTGGCCTGTTGGTTTGTGTGGAAAGGACGTTATTATACTTTGGCCGCGTATATGTTGGCAGAGGGAGAAGTTCCTGCCAAATCCAAAGAGGGATGGGCTAAAGAAACGCGGACAAACGCTTTGCGCTATTTGCAGTTTTGGGTGTTGGCCGGTATTGTGGTCGGTTTGTTCGGCTATGGAGTTTGGATGCTGGCAACGCATGCCTGGGTGGTGTTTTGTTGGAGTCTGTTGGTCTTGATTCCTGTGGTGGTGTATGTGTTGCCGCTGTTCAGCTTGATGGAAACTTATTATATGGTTGAGGATATCTCGTTCCGTAAAGCAGTTCGTTTGGCTTTTACGGACGGTACGCGAAATTGGGGACGCGTTATGTTGGTTTATCTGGGTAGCCGTTTGGGGGCTGCTGTTGGCGTATGCGCCACCGGTTTGCAGGCTGTTGTGGTAAGCTTCATCATTTGGAGTTCGCACAGGGCGATGGCTTTGGGCGATGAGGTTAATGTGCCTTTTTATCTTTATGGGTTGGAGTATGTAGCTTGGGCCATTGCCTGTATAGGTACGTTACTCTCTTCCTGGTTCCGGTTGGTTCCTATGTTGTATGAGTATGGGTCTTTGGTTATGTATCATCGCGAACGCGATGCCTACAAACAGCAACAAAAGGCTATGGCCGACGAGGCTGAGCAGATGAGGGCGTTGTTCCGCAATACCAAATAATGAAGGGCGAACTGGGCATCTTGTTCAAACAAACAGGGCATCTAATTTCGATTAGATGCCCTGTTTGTTTGAACAAGCTATGTATGATATCAAAAAGGGGATGATTAATTGTAGAAGTTCCATGACAATCCGAACTTGATCAGCAGGGGATTGATGGGGTAATGTGGAACCAGGAAAGAGTGTCCGCCGTCACTGCTTCGGTTCACGTGCGATCCCATAATGTAGAAACGGCAACTCTTTAATCGGAAATTGGCATATACATCAATAATGGGATAATTACCTATTTTTACAAGAGTTTCTGCCGCTTGGTTGGCAAATTGTCCGATAGCAGGTACGTAAGTGGGGGCATCATATTCCGTGAAATAGCGTATGTCTCCGCCAAATTCCACTAGTAGTACGCGGGCTATATTGAACTTCAGGTAGAGATTGCTGTAAAGGGACAAAGCCGGTAAAGGAAGTGCCGTTTTATCGGATGAGGCCTGGTAGGTCAGTTCGTTCTCCCAGTTCAGAATGCCCCAACGCATGTCTTGGTTCAGTGTGGCACTTACTATTTGGATGTTTTTGCCTGCCTGGTTTACGGTTACCCCGTTACTGTAAGCTATTTCTCCACCACCTGTTTCGTAAGGATGGTTTGTGGCGGCAAAGTAAGTGTGGTTCTTGATGTTTTCAACACCAAAAGCCAGTCGTGTGCGGGTACGTGGATAGCTTAATGTTCCTTCAATGCGTGAACGGAATTCCTTATCCAGATTATCATTGTCCCACCAAACATGTTTAGAATGATAATGGCGATAATAAAAAGAGGGGCGTTCGTTGCGTATTTCGGCATTCACTTGTATGTTCAGCGTATCTTTTTTAAAGGGAATATTAACCATTCCGTCTCCTTGCAGTTTGAACTCTCCCCAGTCATCACCTGTTGTTGTGGCTTGTCCCAATAGGTTATAGCGAATCCAATTACC
>CABSGW010000301.1 GCA_902477365.1 uncultured Prevotellaceae bacterium | reverse complement strand
CATATCAACAGCGGCACATGTAACTGATAATAGGAAGGAACAGGAGAAGCATGCAAAAACAAATTACGCCTGTCGTCAAAAATGTCCTCGCCATGGTCTGATGTGTAAAGCAATGCGGCACAACGCTCGTCTTCATTCAACCTGTTAATCAACTTTCCCAGAAAAGCATCGGTATAACGAATTGAGTTGTCATAAGCATTCATGAGTTCGTTACGGTATTTTTTCTCCGCACTTTCAATGGCATCAGGCAAAAAAGCCGCCATATCTGCCGGATACCGGTCCTTATAGTTAAAATGTGAGCCATACGTATGCAATACAATGAAAACGCGTCCATATCCCAAACGTAACACATCTGCCACACGCTGAAGCAACACCCCATCGTAAGGCTCATTTTGATTCTCTTCTTTCACAAAGACACATTCATCGGCCTGCTCTCCTAAAAAATCAATGAACGATCCGTTTCTTTGCTGATTCGAAATAAAGGCCGTATAATAACCGGCTTCCTTATAAGCAGCCAACACTCCCTTGGTTTTGTAAAGCAGTTCATAATTTTCGGCCGATGCCGGCGAAAGCAATATGGGTACACTTTTATGTGTCGTATTACTCTGGCTCATCTCATCTTTGTAGACCAATATACCGCTCATGGCAGAAAGAACCGGATTGGTGGGACGGTTGTAACCATATAAAGCCCAATTGGCAGCCCGACTGGTCTCACCTATCACACAAACCACCACCTCCGGCAAACTGTCTTGTCGTGTTGCCTTTGCATGAAAACGGAAATCCTTAGTCCGCTCCACATAGTGTCGTGAAGCAGCATCGCGTTCAACAGCCAAATAGGCATTATAACAAACATTCATCGGAAATAAATCAGTAGTTGCACGGTATCCTCCGACAATATAACTAGCCCCTAAACTAAGTAGTCCTATAGGTAATAAGCCCAAACACACATTCCGATTCCGTCGGATAAAAGAAACAGGCAAACAAGCCCGCTGACGAACAGACCATACAGCAACGGCTAAAGCCGGAATATAAAGAAGCACCACACCAATGATGGCCGGAAGCAACTGCGAGAGCAATTCGCTCACTTCTCCCGAATTGGTTGTTAACAAGTTCAACCACATGTCTACGGCTATCACTCCCTGACCAAACAAATAAGTCAACACCAGCTGAAAAGCCCCTAAGAATAAAATAGGAAAAAGCCACCAAAGCATAACACCCGGTTTGCGCCGGAGCGTCATCAACCACCCGTAAACAGCCAAAGGGAGCAACACCAAGGTAACCTTCCCCAAGCCACTCATCCGCTCTGTAAAAGCCAATACACAATTGGGCAGAATCAGAATGAGCCAATACACATAAAACAATATCTTTTGTACTTTCATCAAAAAGCCTCGTTTATATTAAACAGAAAACCTCCCCCGTTACGGGTAAAGCCATAATCTAAACGCACGTTCACACGTTGTTTAAACTCCCAACGGTAACCAATACCGGCATTAGGCAAAATTTTATTCCAACTCAATGCACTATATTTAGGGTAAACTTCAGCTAATCCGGCCCAAGCTGCCAACCCATGCCGTTTCCACACGCGTTGCCGCAACTCCACCTGCCCTTCTATCACATTTTTATCGCGATAACGTCCCTCGTAGTAACCACGCATCCGGTTGCTCGAACCAATCTCGGCCAACATGGACCAAGGCACATCTCCAAAACTCTGCCTTGCATGGAATTCACCGGCCAGCACACCGCCCTTCCATACTTTCCGATAGGTACTCACCGTTAAATCGGTTGTCGTATAACCATAAGCATTACCCAGGAAACGAGGATTGAACAGCAAATCAAACTGCACAAACCATCCCCTATAAGCATTCAACATAAAGTCGCGGGTATCATACGTATAGGAAGCTCCTACACTGTAATCGCGCACCAGTTTATCTTCCCCTTCCAACAACACTGGTGCTCTGTCTTCCAAATCATGCGCCCTTACCAACTGAAAACGGGCCATCGGCCCTAAATAAGAATTTTGGGACAAACGAAACTGAAACCGTCCCATCAGCTCCATCTTAAACCTCTTATATTTACTTTTATTGGCATCATCGTCTCCGTTGTCATACCCTATC
>CABSGW010000300.1 GCA_902477365.1 uncultured Prevotellaceae bacterium | reverse complement strand
GCATTGTCACCGCAAAGAATCAAGATCAAGTCTCCCGATTCCGCTTCCATAACCTCTTTCAGTTTTGCAAGAACCTCTGCTGAATAGAATTTATCGACCGAACTCTTAACACTGCCATCTTCTTGAACGCGGGCATAAACCAAACCTTTAGCGCCTATTTGAGGACTCTTAACAAAATCAGTCAGTTGGTCTATCTGCTTACGGGTATAGGCTGCACAACCTTTGGCGCAAATACCACCAATATAAGTTGCATCATTAAATACAGGAAATTCTCCTGTACCTTTCAACACATCCATCAGTTCTACAAACTCCATGCCGAAACGCATATCAGGTTTATCAGAGCCAAAACGCTTCATGGCCTCTATCCAAGGCAATCTTAAGAACGGTTCCGTTATGTCGTAATTACGTATTTTTCTGAACAGATATTTAGCCATTTCTTCAAATAATGATATGACATCTTCTTGTTCAACAAAACTCATCTCACAGTCTATCTGCGTAAATTCAGGCTGACGGTCGGCGCGCAGATCCTCATCGCGAAAACACTTTACGATTTGGAAATAGCGATCCATTCCTGCAACCATTAATAGCTGCTTTAAAATTTGAGGACTTTGAGGCAACGCATAGAATTGTCCCGGATTCATACGTGAAGGAACCACAAAATCGCGGGCACCCTCTGGGGTTGAGCCAACCAATATCGGGGTTTCAATCTCCAAGAATCCTTTTTCGTCTAAAAAGCGGCGTACTTCCAAGCAGACTTTATGACGCAACTCTATGTTTGAACGCACTTTGTTGCGACGCAAATCCAAATAACGGTATTTCATACGGATATCATCACCACCATCGGTATTGTCTTCTATGGTAAAAGGAGGGGTCTCGGAAGCATTCAGAACCGTTAATACAGAAACGAAAAGTTCTATATCACCCGTACTGATTTTTTCATTCTTATTATAACGCTCATTTACGATTCCCGTTACCTGAATCACGTATTCACGCCCTAACTTATTGGCTTGGCCACACAATTCGGCATCAACTTCTTCATTGAATACCAACTGGGTAATTCCATAACGGTCACGCAAATCGACAAAAGTCATTCCACCCATACGGCGCACACGTTGCACCCAACCGGAGAGGGTTACTGTCTGTCCAACATCGGACAAGCGCAGTTCTCCGCATGTTTTAGTTCTATACATCTTATTATTTTTCTTAATTTACAAACAGGTATTATTTAATCTAGCTTTAACACGGCAAGGAATGCCTTCTGAGGAACTTGCACATTACCAATTTCCTTCATTTTTTTCTTACCTTTCTTCTGCTTTTCCAATAACTTACGTTTACGACTGATATCACCCCCATAACATTTTGCAGTAACGTCTTTCCTCAATTGTTTTACGGTCTCACGAGCTACAATTTTAGTACCAATCGCTGCTTGGATGGCTATATCGAATTGTTGTCGGGGCAGCAGCTCTTTCAATTTTTCGCACATACGTCGTCCAAAATAAACCGAGTTGTCGACATGCGTCAATGTAGACAGCGCATCAAAAGGTTCACCATTCAGAAGAATATCCAACTTAACCAGTTTGGAAGGACGGAATTCGATGGGATGATAATCAAATGAAGCATATCCTTTCGACATACTTTTCAGTTTATCGTAAAAGTCAATCACAATTTCACCCAAAGGCATATCGTAAAATAATTCAACACGATTGCCCGAAATATATTCTTGTTTTATAAGTTCACCGCGTTTACCTAAGCAAAGCGACATGATAGGACCAATATATGATGCAGCAGTAATGATGCTGGCCCTGATATAGGGTTCTTCAATGTGATCTATTTCTGTCGATTCGGGCATTCCGGCCGGATTGTGCACCTCTTTCACATCACCATGTTTGTCGTAAATATTGTACGAAACATTAGGAACTGTGGTAATCACATTCATATTGAACTCACGATCTAATCGTTCTTGTATGATTTCCATATGTAATAATCCCAAGAAACCGCAACGGAATCCAAATCCTAATGCAACGGATGATTCTGGAGAAAAAGAAAGTGACGCATCGTTTAGCTGCAACTTTTCTAAGGAAGACCGTAAGTTTTCAAATTCTTCCGTCTCAATAGGATATACTC
>CABSGW010000299.1 GCA_902477365.1 uncultured Prevotellaceae bacterium | reverse complement strand
TGATTTGCGGGGAGGGATAGAAGAGGGATCTTGCTGTTCCATTTGTTCTTTCCTAAGATGGGTTGGAAGGGCGCTCCACAAAGCGTTTCAGCTCGTCAGGGGTGAAATCTTTACGGAAACGGACGGTTACTTGATTCTCTGTATATCCCATGCGTGCCAAGAGGGGAATCAGTGTGTGTGCCGCACTGCTCCGGGCTTTTTCCAGTATGCCGTAAGAGGCTATGTGATTGATGATGGCTTCTTCGCCCTGCCGGGCAAAGCGGGTCATCTCCTCGTCCGTAAAGCCGGCTCTGGTAAAGTCTACGTATTGCCGGACAGACCGGTGGTCTATTTGGGACGAACTGACGATGACTTGCGGGTCGGGTAGCGTAAGGATGATATGGTTTTCGGTACGTTCAACCTGTTGTTCGGTAAAGTGGGAAAAGTCTATGTAAGCACGCAAGGTGACATCCAGCGGAATCACGATTTTGCGGTCGCCCAAGGGTAATTTTATGTCAAACGGATCGGATAGAAAGCTTCCCTTCATCCGAACAATATCGTCAAAGGTAACCAATTTGTGGATACGGTATTCTGCTGTATGCAAACGGGCACATTGCTTCACTTGCATCACCAGGTCGGGGGGCGTTGCCGGTGTTGTGGCATCTTCGTTCTTGCCACATCCCATCAGCACCAGACATCCGATTATGAATCCAAAGAACTGTTTACAACTCATTGTGGGCAAAGGTACGAATTTAGCTGCGATTTGAACAACTTCTTTGAACCGAAAAACCATCTTTCCTCATGGCTGGAAGAAAGATGGCTCGGTTTTTCGGTTTATAAATACATTCGGTTAAAACTGAAATTTTTCAATCTTCAGTGCAGCCACATCGTTGATTTGATTGAACAGCTTCTGGAAGTGTTCGGTCTTTTCGTGGGCTGCCAATGCTTCGGCATCTTGCCAGGTCTCACAGATCAATAAAACATTGTCACGCGTAGTGCTGGTAAATATGTCATAGGCAATGCAACCGTCTTCTTTCACAGAGGATGCGGTTAGTTTTTTAGCCGCATTCAGAACATTTTGATAGGTTTCGATGCTCGTCTTAATAAATACATTCAGTCTAATCATATCATTGTAAAATTTAAAGTTTCACATATGCAAGTATAACAATTTTTTTTGAATGGCTATGCTATTGTTGTGTGAAAATGTCTGTTTTTTTCGTTTTTTTTAAATTAGGTCATTGTTGATGCCGTGTAGCATGGGTGACCGGCTGTTTGCGGGACGGTGGGGTTTTTTAGTCGATTGTTTGCCTATGTCGGATGATTTATGTTCTTTTGTAAGTAGAAAACGGAAAACATGATGAAACAATTCTTTTCTCTGGTAGTGATAGCGGCTTGCATGTGTGGAATGCAAGGATGCGGTAATGGTAAAGTGGAACAAAAACAGGCTGAGCAACCGGATACGGCGCTTGTCGAAACTCCAGTTCCGGGCGATGGTATACAACGTATGCAGCCTTCACATATAAAAGATACGGTATCGTGGCGTAAGGCGGTATATACCTATGAAATAGAGCGAATGGCCGATGACGGGCTGCCGACAGTGGCAGACGAACAGCAGGCTGTTTTTGCCGATAACCGGATTGAGTTGGTTGTGAAACGTGGCGACGAGGCTTTTTTCTCGGCTACGTTTACCAAATCAACTTTTACCAAGCAACTGGATGAAGGTTTCCTGAAGAACGGATTATTGGAAGGACTGGTGTTCGATAAAGTGACGGCAGACGGTTTGCAGTTTGCCGCCAGTGTATGCTATCCACAGAGTGATTTGTTTATGCCCTTGCTTGTGATCATTTCTCCACAAGGAACAATGACGATCAAGAAAGATACGGTATTGGATACAGAGGGCAGTACCGATCCGGATGCCATCTAGCATAGGTAAAAAGCCATTGTACAGCCGCATGCCACACGCTAACCGTCAATGTGACATGCGGCTGTGTGGTTTCCTCTACGTCCGGGTGTTTTGATCCGGAAGAAGATACACAGTTCTCGTTAGCGAAAGGAAAAGGATATTTCCGGTATACGAAGCCTGCTGTCATGCTTAGGACCGTGAAAAAACACGTACTGGGCTTCTCGTTGCAACGAGAAGCCCAGTACGT
>CABSGW010000298.1 GCA_902477365.1 uncultured Prevotellaceae bacterium | reverse complement strand
TGGTGTGCCTGGCAATACAGCTTGTATTCATCAGGCATAGCCAGTTCCTTAGGGGCGATGAAATGGAATGTCGGGTTAAAGTGTCGCATGGCCATGAGCAAGGAATGTACCGTGCGTCCGTACTTCAAGTCACCAACTAAAAAAATGTTTAAGTTGTCCAGTGTTTTTTGGGTTTTGTAAATGGAGTATAAGTCCAACATGGTTTGGGACGGGTGTTGGTGAGCTCCGTCTCCGGCATTGATAATGGGGATGGGGGCTATTTCGGACGCATAACAGGCTGCTCCCTCCAGAAAATGGCGCATCACGATGATGTCGGCATAATTGCTTACCATCAGAATCGTATCTTTCAATGTTTCTCCTTTCGAAGAACTGGTTACTTTGGGATCGGTAAAACCTATGATTTTTGCACCTAAGCGATTGGCAGCTGTTTCAAAACTGAGGCGGGTTCGTGTAGATGGTTCAAAAAAAAGTGTGGCAACAATCTTCCCGTCTAAAATTTTCCGATTGGTGTTTTTTTCGAACTCCTGTGCCATGTTTATCAGATATAAAATTTTATCTTTTGATAAATCGGCAATTGTAACAAAGCTTTTACTACCTGTCATTTTGCAAATGTTTTGGTTCGTTTGATTTTGAGGGTAAAGTTAGAAAAAAAAATAGTATAACCTGTTGTTGACGGGATAAAAGTCGTGAAAAAGGTTGATGGTTGGAGGTGATTGGAGATGCCCAATGTCTTTTGTTCGACTGGGCTGTTCGTTGTAACCGGATGCCCTTCTCGTTTTCTTATATTGAAGTGTCGGTAGGTATGTTGGGATATGTTTGGAACTATTTTGAAAAGTGTGGTGGATGACCTTTTTCGTGATCTTTACTTGAAAAAGCCCTGTTTGTAATTGAAAAAATAGTATTTTTGCATTCAGAGATATTCTAAATTTGACGCGTCTATATTATTCTATGAGAAAAAAGTTCGTAATTTTTTTGTGGATTCTGTTTGTGTTGGTATCCGGAGGTATTGCTTTGGCTTTTACCGCTATTGCTAAAGGTTGGATCGGGTATATGCCACCGGTAGACGAGTTACAACGTCCTATCAGTAAGTTTGCTTCGCAAGTGATATCGAGTGACGGTAAGTTGTTGGGTACATGGTCCAGGAGCGAGAACCGTATATTCGTGAATTATGAGGATATTTCACCTTATTTATTTAAGGCGTTGGTGGCAACGGAAGATGTGCGTTTTTATGACCATTCCGGAATAGATATCCGTGCGTTGTGCCGTGCGTTGATAAAGCGAGGCATACTAGGTAATGCCAGTGCCGGGGGAGGTAGTACTATTTCGCAACAGTTGGCAAAACAGTTGTATTCATCAACAGCCAACAGTACGACGGAACGTGTGTTGCAAAAACCGATCGAGTGGGTGATTGCCGTGGAACTGGAACGTACTTATACCAAAGAAGAGATTTTGACGCTCTATCTGAACTATTTTGATTTTTTGCATAGTGCGGTAGGCATTAAAACGGCTGCTAGTACCTATTTCAGCAAACTGCCGAAAGATCTGACTTTGACGGAAGCGGCAACTTTGATCGGAATGTGTAAGAACCCTTCTTACTACAATCCGGTGCGTCAGCCCGAACGGTGTCGTGAACGGCGTAATGTGGTGTTGTCGCAAATGCATAAGGCCGGTTTTCTTTCGAAAGCCGAATATCTGGAAAATGCGGAAAAACCTTTACAGTTGAAATTCCACCGTATTGACCATAAAGAAGGTATGGCAACTTACTTCCGGGAATACATGCGACAGGTGCTGATGGCAAAAAAACCAAAGAAAGAAGATTACCTGGAATGGCAGGGACAAAAATATTACGAGGACTCGTTGGCTTGGGAAACCGATCCGCTTTATGGCTGGTGTAATAAAAATACCCGTAGAGACGGACAAAATTATAATATCTATACAGACGGACTGAAGATTTATACGACAATAGATGCACGTATGCAACGCTATGCGGAGGAGTCTATGCGTGCTCATGTGGCCGATTACTTGCAACCGTTGTTCAATAAGGAAAAACGGAGATCGGCAACAGCGCCTTTCTCGGTGCGGCTTTCGAAGAGTAACGTTCAGAAGATAATGGAAAAATCGATGCGTACCA
>CABSGW010000297.1 GCA_902477365.1 uncultured Prevotellaceae bacterium | reverse complement strand
CCTGGGCGACACACTGGTCGATGATGCTTGCACTTACCTCGGCCAAACGGTAAACGTTCGCTTCGCGTGCACGATAGTCACCACCTTTTACGGTGTCGTAGAACAAGCGGTATACAGAGTCACCGTCGTTCTGGTAGTTCTTGGCAGCGTTGATACCTCCCTGTGCGGCGATGGAGTGTGCGCGGCGGGGAGAATCCTGGATGCAGAAGTTGAATACTTTGAAACCCATTTCGCCAAGCGAAGCGGCTGCGGATGCACCTGCCAAACCCGTTCCTACGACGATAACGTCGAGTTTACGTTTGTTGGCCGGGTTAACGAGCTTCTGGTGTGCTTTATAGTTTGTCCATTTCTCTGAAATAGGACCTTCGGGGATTTTGGAATCTATTGTAGCCATAATCTTGTTTCTATTAATAAAGGTTGTTTAAAAGAGATTAGTAGCATCCACCGCATAGGGCGAATTTCAGAACTACGACAATGAACATCAGAATGAGTACGGTCGTGTAGATCAGACCAATGGTCTGCCAGCGGCTTAGCCATACCTTGCCACTCCAGCCGAGTGTTTGCAGGGCGCTCCAGAAACCGTGGTTCAGGTGGAACCACAGAGCGATGAGCCAAATGATATAAAGCACGGCAAAAATAGGATTGCCGAAGGTTTGGGCGATGTAGCCATATCCGTCGGTAGCGTGCAGGCCGCCCAGGAAGGGATCGCCAAGCAACTCGGCAAACATCATGTTGTACCAGAAGTTCCACAAGTGGAGCACCATACCGAGGATTACGATGATACCCAGCACGAACATGTTCTGGGAAGCCCATTCCACTTTGGCCGGCCGGTCGGTCACGGCATAGCGTGAAGCACCACGGGCGCTACGGTTCTGAAGGGTCAGAATGAAGGCCAGGATAAAGTGAACGGCTACCAGCGCTGCCAAACCGGCGGTAGCCGCTACGGCATACCAGTTAGAGCCCAGGAACTCGCAAATCGCATTGTAGCCCTCGGCAGAGAAGAGTGCTACGACGTTCATGGAGGCATGGAACGTCAGGAACAGAATGAGGGCGATGCCGGTGATCGACATGACTACTTTCCGTCCGATGGATGAATTACATAACCACATAGATAAATTGAATTTAAATTATTGAATTGTTTGAATTTTCGTCGTTTTTGTCAGGACCGAAAAAACACAGGCTGAAGATAAGGCTACCTCCGGCTTGTCTGCGTCGCGATACGTGTGGATAGTTTGCTTCACGTTAGGACATTTTTTCAGTTCTGCAAATTTAGATGAAATCCACCACAAAGCAAAAAAAAGCGTGGAATATTTTGCGCGGATCGGCTTGAATGGTGGGCGAACGACCGGATTGGTTCTTAAAACAAGGGAATGGTGACGCGGTTTGTCCGGCTTTTGCATCTTATCCGAACAAACTGGGCATCTCGTTGAAAGGAGATGCCCAGTCCGTTTAATGCTTGACGCGGTGTCGTTTCGCTTATGTTCAGGGAACAACGACTTTCCGTGCCGGTTGTGACGCGCAGATCTTCACGAAATAGACTCCCGGCTGTAACAGGGCGTTTTTCCGGAGTTCCATGCCGCCGGCATCGAACAGGGTGTACCGGTCTGTTCCGGTTACGTGGATTTGCCGGCCGCTAACGGTGAGCCGGATTGCAGTGTCGGGCATACCGGTTATGGCGGAAGGCGTTTCGACGGGTATTTCGGGGCGGGGTTCTGTTGCCGGATCGGGACAGATGTATGCCTCGAAGGGAGATACGGTGATTTCGGTTGCATAGACAAAAGTGGCGGTTTCGGAATTCAGTTTGTAACCGCTTACGGTCTTGGCTTTTGCCGTTCCGTTTCCGGTAAGCTGGTTATACGGGACTTCGTGTTCTTTGAAAGCCACGTCCGGAAAGGTGATGCTGATGTAGCCCGGCCGGAGGCTGCGCATCAGGTAAGCCCCTTGGGGCAGGTTGGCTTCAGCCGGATCGGGGCAGTACGTTTCGAATACCTGTTTCCGGGCATTATATTGCATCAGTTCGATGTCGGTTCCCGGTTGCAGCCGGAAGCCTGTTGCCGTTTGACGGATGGAGGTGGTACGGGCTGGCAGAAATACAGCGCGCCATTGTCCGGCCGGGAAATGGCTGGTCCATT
>CABSGW010000296.1 GCA_902477365.1 uncultured Prevotellaceae bacterium | reverse complement strand
CCCAATCTTAGTGCAGAGGTAAAACTCTCCGAACGTTTTACGTTGGAAGCCGGATTCCATTACAACCCTTTCTCAATAGGCAAAGACAAATACCTGAAGCACTGGTTTGTACAACCAGAATTGCGCTATTGGATGTATCAACCCTATAAAAGAAGTTTCTTGGGGATAAATCTCATGTATGGAGTATACAACATAAGCAAAATAAAATTGCCTTTCGGAATATTCAAAGGAATGCGCTCGTCAAGATACGAAGGAGATTTTGTAGGAATAGGAATATCGTATGGCTATCATTTTATCCTGTCTTCCCATTGGAGAGTGGAAACAAGCATCGGAATGGGATTTCTTCACACCGGATATGAGCGTTACTATTGTTCGAGTTGCGGAGAAAAGACAGGAGCAGGCAATAGAAACTTCATTGCACCTACCAAAGCGGCAATCTCCCTGGTATATATAATAAAATAATGACAAACAATAACAAATTACATATTAACACTTAAAAAAACAGATGCATATGAAAACAAACAATTTTTTATGGGCAACATTGGCAACAGCCATCCTTACACTGACAGGATGCAGCAGTGACGACAACGAACTGGCAGTTTCTCAACCGCAAGATAAAACAGCACTCTTGGAACTGCGTCTGATCGGGAATGGAATAAATACTAAAGCAACCGGTGACAATTTACCCACGCAAGCCGAAGAAAACACTGTAAAGTATTTCACTGTTGCTATTTTCAACAGCGACAACACTGTAAATACCCTGCATACTGTAACCGAAAACACAGCCTCGGCAACAACCATCAGCTGCACACCGGCAACAGACTGTACGGGTATCGTAGTAGCCAACGCTCCTTCCGATAGTTATTTTACAGGTGTGCTGAGCAAGGACGATTTCTTGAAGAAAACCATCGCATTGGCGGATGCACAAACCAAAGACTGCCTGCCTATGAGCGGAAATATAAAAGACAAGAACGGCAACACCACTTTCACGTTAAGCGCAGGCGACAATGACGGAATAACCGCCCAATTAAGCCGGCTTGTGGCAAGAGTATCGATAAGCAGCATCAAAACTGACTTCGACCCCAAAGGGCAGTACTCAGCAGCATCGTATGAGCTGAAAAACATCTTTGTCCGAAATGCAATAAAAGAAGTGATACCGGGCACAGGCGAATACAGCACAACGAAAATGGAAACCCCTGCTTACCTGAGCGGAAACTACGACAGTTCCAACGGAACAGCAGATTATCTGGCAAATGCGATAAGCCCTGCTGCAGATGTAAAAACTGAACATCAGACCAACTACTGGTTTTATGTTCTCCCAAACGAGGAAACCACCCATACGGCATTGGTACTGGAAGGTACATTCAAGAAAAACGCGGACGATACGGGAAGTACCATCTATTACCCGATAATCATCAATAAGAGCCAGAGCGGAACAACCATCACCGGAGGTTCGGGCACAGGCACTTCAAACATAGCCCGTAACACTACTTACAGCATAAAAGCCACCATCAAAAGTATAGGTATTGCAGATCCTATGGGAGATATAACCCCTACTTCACTCCAACTGACGGTAAGCGTGGCGGACTGGGCATTGAATATTGCCCAGGATGTGACTTTCGAATAAAACCTGAATAACAAGCAATACTTTAAATAACTATGAAGTTTCTCCGAATATCCATACTTACGGCACTACATGTATGCCTCATATTCCTGCACACATCATGTATACGGGAAGAGATGAACGCCTGTGTACAATACAAGCTGAACACACAGGCAGTGGATGAACAAGGAAATGACCTGACCGGAAACGGGATACTGGAAAAATCGGAAGTTTATCTGTTTGGAGAAAAAGGATTTATAAGAATGATACCGGCAAAAGCATCGTTGGAATATCTCTTTGGAAACCATAAGAGCGAAAGGCTGACACTCGTAGCATGGGGAAACATCAAGGAAGACACCTTGATTACTATCCCCATCCTGCCGGGAACCTCCATCGAAAATGCACGCCTGAAACTGAAAAGACATACCGAAGGCAACCATCTGCCTGTAACGGATATGTTCTATTGCCGCAAGGAGCTGAATAATACCGCCACAAGAAGCATACAGGAAGAAAGCATCACATTGGTAATGAAAAGAATAGCAGCAGGACTTAGCATACATACC
>CABSGW010000295.1 GCA_902477365.1 uncultured Prevotellaceae bacterium | reverse complement strand
GTGTCCAAATTTGGTGGTAACATGAACCTTACGACTGAACTCGGACAATGCTTCGCCTGCCAGTTCTTCATTGTGCAAAGGCCCATACACTATCGCTGTATCAAAGAGGGTTACGCCACGGTCTACAGCCTCGTGCAACAAACGGATGCACTGTTCCTTATCCGGATGTTGGCTCCTGTTGTAAGTCATACCCATCACACCAAATCCAAGGGCTGAAACCTCAAGACGAGCCTGCCCTGTGCCCAACACACGGTGCCGTTCGCCTACCGTCTGATGGTGCGTATGAGCCGTTTCCGATTGTTTTGCATCGGCGGCAAACACCCGCCCCAACCCTGCGGGCATAGCCCAAACCGTTCCCGTAAATACGGCAGCCTTGAGAAACCTACGGCGGCCTACATTCATCTTATCATTCTTTTCCATCATACTAATACATTGTTATTACAAGGACAAAGGTAAAAAGAGAGCCTCACAGCAACTTTGCTGCAAGGCTCAAAACGTTTTGTCGGAAAGTTCATCGTCCTATTCCGGAAAACATCTCATTCCTTTGAGATTACCTGTTTGGACCATTGAATAGCCACATCCGTTCCACCGTTGCAAAGCTTTCCTTCCTCCCACGTGATGTTTGGGTAAAGCTTTTTGAGTTGATCCACACTGTTGGTAATGGAACTTCCTCCGGAAGTTGCAAACGGAATGACGGTTTTACCCGCAAACGCATGTTTTTCAAGAAACGTGTTGACCGGGCGTGGACACACATTCCACCAAATAGGGTAACCAAGAAACACGATGTCATAGTCTTTCATATCCACCGGCTCTCCACCCAGCTCCGGACGTGAACGTTCATTATTCATCTCAACCGAACTGCGACTTTCCTTATCATGCCAGTCCAAATCGGCCGCAGTATAGGCCTTGGCTGGCGTGATCCGGTAAAGTTTACCACCCACCGCACCGGCAATAGCCTCAGCCATCTTTTCAGTTGTTCCGGTGCAAGAGAAATAAGCTACCAATACTTTCTTACCTGATTGTGCGTGTGGCGCTGTTTCTTTCTGCGCACTTGACGAACAGCTAAAACAAAAAAGGCTCATAAGAATAATTAGAATCTGTCTCATATTATTTCAATTTTAAGTATGTCTCATCACTAACGGGTTCCAGCCATTCATTTCGGTTGTTTTCGCCCGGAACCTCAATCGCAAGATGCGAGAACCAGCTGTCGGGAGCAGCTCCGTGCCAGTGTTTAACGCCTTTCGGAATATAAACCGCATCACCCGGAAGCAACTCTACCGGTTCTTTACCCCACTCCTGATAATATCCACGGCCACCTACACAGACCAATGTCTGTCCGCCCCCTTTGGTAGCATGGTGTACATGCCAGTTGTTACGGCATCCCGGCTCAAAAGTCACGTTCGATACGGGTAAGCCCTCCGTAACAATGGGAGCTAAATAGCTTTGACCGACAAAATAGTTGGCATATGCATCGTTGGGTTTACCCACCGGAAACAGCATGGTCTGCGCATAGGCTTCGAGCGCACCGGCAACATCCCTGCCAATACTATCAGTCCACACCTCCTTGGCCATGCGGAAAGCAGCCCAGGCCTTGGGCCATCCGGCATAAAAAGCGGCATGAGTCAATATCTCGGCTATCTCGGTTTTGGTGACCCCATTCTTCTTGGCCGATTCAAGATGATACTTGAACGAAGAGTCCGTCAGTCCCTGTGACATGAGGGATACCACCGTCACAATAGACCGATCGCGAAGTGAAAGAAGATGGTTACGACTCCATACCTCCCCGAACAGGATATCGTCATTCAGATGTGCAAACTCGGGAGCAAACTCGCCTAACGCATCGCGCCCGGCCGTTTGCTTGATTTTTACTTGTGCCTTTGCCATAATCGGAAATATTAAAATAGACAATAAGATAAACGAAATTGTTTTTACTTTCATACGCTGCTGATTTTAGTTCGACATTTCACAGGCAAAAGTACGAAACAAGCCTTGCAAGAAGTTTGTTGCAAGGCTCATTTTTATTTGTTGTAAAGTTCATGTTACCAAGATGGTGCGACTCCATAGGCCGCTTTATATATTTTAGAGAAATGAGACAGGTTCTTAAAACCTACATCAAAGCAGACGTCGGTGACTTTCTTCTTCCCTGATCGGATTAAGTCGTGTGCAGCCTCCAGACGGCGTTTTATAATCCATTTCTGCGGTGTCAGGTCACT
>CABSGW010000294.1 GCA_902477365.1 uncultured Prevotellaceae bacterium | reverse complement strand
CCTGCCACAGCTGTACGTCCACCGTTGTTGATATTTGTCATTGTACGCGCAATAGCTCCCGTAGCAGGAATACCACCGAATAACGGTGTCGCCAAATTGGCCAGCCCCTGCCCTATCAGTTCCTGGTTTGAATCATGACGGTCTCCGGTCACACCATCAGCCACCGTAGCCGAAAGCAACGACTCAATAGCACCAAGCACAGCAATCGTGATGGCCGCAGGAACCAACTGCTTTATCGTTGTCCAGGTCATTACCGGCATTTGAGCATCAGGCAATGTCGAGTCGATAACAAACCGGTCACCGATCGTTTCTACCGAAAGTGCCATACCGGCATATTGTTTCAAAAGATATACCGCAACAGTCATCACTACAATAGCAATCAGCGAACCCGGAATCTTTTTCGACAATTTGGGAGAAAGGGCTATTATTATGATACTCAATACACCAACCAATGTCGACCAAACATCAAACGATGCCGCATGTTGAATATATACCCCCCATTTCGAAATAAAATCGGCCGGCACTTGGGCTATATCCAACCCGAACAAATCCTTAATTTGTGTAGTAAAAATAGTTAGAGCGATACCACTTGTAAAGCCTACGACAATAGGATATGGAATATACTTGATGATTGTTCCCAACCGGAAAAACCCCAATAGCAACAGAAAACAACCTGCCATCAACGTAGCAATCATCAACCCGCTTTCACCATATTGCTGGATAATTCCATAAATAATCACGATGAAAGCTCCCGTAGGTCCCCCAATCTGTACCCGGCTTCCTCCACAAGCCGAAATGATAAAACCAGCCACAATAGCGGTGATAATACCCTTCTCGGGAGAAACACCCGATGCAATACCAAAAGCAATGGCCAACGGAAGAGCCACAATACCAACAATTAATCCGGCCATCAAATCGGCCGCAAACGCCTCTTTAGAATAGTGCTTAAGATCCGTAAATAAGCGAGGACTAAAATCTATACTTTTCATAATAGCCCGCAAAGTTACTAATAAAAAAACAAAAAGTCAACATTAAGTCCCTCAAAAGTAACCACACCTTGCTTTCGCATCCACTTATTTGGCATCCTCCATTCATATTGGACAAAAATATATCAATTTATAAGCATCCTAACCATTCCAGATGCCCTTCTCGTTGCAAGCAGATGCCCTTCTACTTGCAACGAGAAGGGCATCTTTGTACAGCAAAAAGTATGTTTGCAACCAGGTTGCAGAAAAGAAAACACTCATATCCATATCTTTTTTGTATTTTTGTGCCGGAATTAAGAAAGATATGAATTGGCGCATCGGACATAAGGCATCTTGGTGCATGACAACACTGGCAATGTTGTTCATGCTGATATCGGGTATCTTTCCACACCATCACCACATCAACACGCCCCAACCATGCACCGCTACTTGTCAACACCACCTTCCCTACTCGCAGTGCGAAGGGGGTAATTGCCCTGCCCATTCCACGTATTTAATTACTCAGCAAAACGTTCTTGTTCAAAAACACATACAAAAACAAGAACCTCAACAACTATGGTCTGCATTATTGGCTTTATATGCCATTCTCTTTATAACCTCCGTTCAATCCGCTCCCCGGGCAGCTCAAACCGACAGGCTTGAACGAAGAACGCCCTTTACATTCGGGCTTAGGGCTCCTCCTGCGTTTTTTTTACGATAAATACCCTTACACAAGGTATTTAGATTGTATAAACTGAGTTTTCATCTCCGTGCATAGTTACTTATCCCTTTTTGAGGGACAGGAAACAGCGCAAACACGGGCATTAATCTTATAACCACATGTTAAAACATTCTTTACTCATGGTAGCGGCCTCTCTTGTTATGGCCGGCTGCCACAACCACAACCATGATGCGCATGATCACGACCACGATCATGACCACGAAACAGAAGTAGCTCACAATCACGATGAAGATCACGACCACGAACATGAAGCGCCGACGTCATCCAACAAAGCCAACGAGGCCGATGAACACGATCACGAAGGCGAAATTATATTCAACGAGAAACAAGCGGCAGCGGCCGGAGTGAAAACAGCTTCTATCACTCCCGGTACCTTCCATCAGGTCATCAAAGTGAGTGGCCGTATCCGTTCTACCATCTCGGACGAAAGTATCGTCACGGCAACAGCCGATGGCATCATCAATTACAAAGATCCAACTTTGTCTGAGGGAAAAGCCATAAACAGCGGCAGTACC
>CABSGW010000293.1 GCA_902477365.1 uncultured Prevotellaceae bacterium | reverse complement strand
AATGAGTACAAGAAAATGAATGGAGGACGTTTCCAATGTTATCTGGAGGAGGGAGTGCGCCAAGGTAAAAATTGGATGGCACAGGAAGGACCGGATTATTTCGGTGATAAACTCAAAGACTGTACCGTGCAGGACGAAGATTATCAGGGAAAGAAGTTAGGTAAAGTAACTGTTCCTTGGAAAAACTACGATCACTTTGTGCGGGTGGTACCTATGTGGCAATTGCTGCTCTATACGCAGGAAGCCGGTAAGGCAAAAGATACGTATGGTAAGGTGACGGAGGGTATCCGAAACTATCAGAATGAGGAGAAGCTTACCGATGGGCAATTACAAATCAAGTTTATGCGTAGTTTTTGTGATTCTGCTAAAATCAACTTTTTGCCTTTTTTTGAAAAAGCGGGAATGTTGAAACCATATAACCACTATTTCCGCGATTATGGCGATTACTGGGTGAAGATTTCCCAAGAGATGATAGATGAATTGAAAACATATATTGCTGCTAAAGGATATCCGGAAGCAGACAAAATGATGAATTATATCAACTGCTATAACTGGCAAGTGTTCCGCGATGGTGCTAAACTCGTGCCAAACAAGGTGAATGTGGGGTGTACTAAACACGAGAACTTGGTACGTATTGAGAATGTTGCATGGAAGAATGTTGTAGGGTATGAAACGTACAATGCTCGAGGAAAGTTGCTTCGCATCTCCATGTTGGGACTGGGTAATACTGAGCCGGGTAAAACACAAACTTATACTGAAGTACTTTGGCCGGAAGGATCTGCTTATATCATGGCTGTGGGTTATGACGGCCAACGGGTGAAATGTTATCAGAAATGAACGTATTTAGAGAAATAGATAAATGAAATAACATTATGAAGAAGATTATTGTATTGTTCTTTATATTTCTATGCACAACGGTTTCGTATGCTTATACAGAACGTAACTTGCTGCAACAACAAGCAGACGTTCATCGCTTAAAGGAAATGTTAGTAATGAACCAGAAATGGGTGACTTATCCTGAGTATACCGATCGCAAGGGTTGGGATGCGTTTTTGGGCAGTGCGAAAGAGGATTATATCCGTCGTGGAGAAAAGCGGTTGGATTATCAATGGCAAGTGGTGAAGGCATCAGATTATTTGGCTTTTGAACGTAGTGGTGACCGTCGGATAATGGAAGATCCCTTTTTCGAGAATAACGCGGCGGTGGCTGCGTTGTTGATGGCGGAGCTGGCCGAGGGCAAGGGGCGTTTTATGGATCAGCTGATCAACGGCGTGTTCTTTCTTTGCGAAATGAGCTCATGGGCCAATTCGGCCCATGTCGTCTTGCAGCGTTCGCACCGCGCATTGCCTTCTTACGATAATCATGTGTTCGACCTTTCGGCTGGAGGCATTGGTAACATGTTGTCATGGACATATTATTTTATGCACGATGCCTTTAATAGGGTCGATCCGGAAATATCCCGTCGCCTACGTCATGAGTTGCAGGTGCGTATTCTCGATACGTACTTGAACGATGATTCTTTTTGGTGGATGGCACGCAATTACAAAAAAGGACGTATGCTTAATAATTGGAATCCATGGTGTAACAGTAACGCCCTAATGTGTTTTATGCTCTTGGAGAACAATCGTGAAACATTGGCAAAAGCGGTTTATGCATCTATGGAGTCGGTCGATAAGTTTTTGAACTACATCAAAGCGGACGGCGCTTGCGAAGAAGGGCCGTCGTATTGGGGACATGCACCCGGCAAGACATTGGATTATCTGGAGATGCTTTCTATCATTACGGGGGGAAAGGTCAATATCTTTAATGAGCCGATGATCAAAAATATGGGAGAATACATTTCTCGTTCGTATGTGGCGGATGGTTGGGTGGTGAACTTTGCCGACGCATCGGCCAAGGGAGGTGGTGACTCACATCTGATCTACCGTTTTGGAAAAGCTGTGCATAGCGATGAGTTGAGGGGATTTGCAGCTTTGCTGAACAAGCATCATGCTGTGCCTTGGTATGGTAATGATGTTTTTCGGACATTAGTTTCAGTGGAGGTTGACAAAGAATTGCAACAGACCGTTCCACAACACGCGAATCGTCCGTTTACTTGGTATCCCGAAACAGAATTCTGTTATATTACAACGAAAGATGGTCTCTTTTTGGCGGCAAAAGGAGGTTATAACGACGAGAGTCATAATCATAATGACGTGGGATCGTGTTCGGCATGGATAGACGGTACACC
>CABSGW010000292.1 GCA_902477365.1 uncultured Prevotellaceae bacterium | reverse complement strand
GGCTACCAAGGAAGAATTGCAAACATTCGTAAAGCGCCAGTTAAGCATTTGGAAAGATGTCCGCAAACGCTATGAAGCGTTGCAACATCTTCAAACCAAAGATTTTTTTGAAGGTGACACCCGTTTGGCGGCACAATATAATCCGGTACGTATTGTCTCGACCGGTGCCAAGGTAGACAAACAGAGCCTGAAACAGCGTCCTTGCTTCTTGTGCGACCAGAACCGCCCCGTACAGCAAATAGGGCTGCCCATCGAGGGGAAATATCAGGTACTGGTAAACCCGTTCCCCATTCTGCCGGGACACCTGACCATTCCTACCCGCCGGCACACGCCTCAAAGTATTGGCAAACACATTGGTACTTTCACGCAGTTGGCCTATCATATGCCAAACTGTATCATCTTTTATAATGGTGCAAAAAGCGGTGCTTCAGCCCCCGACCACATGCACTTTCAGGCAGGACTAAGAGGACACGTTCCCATTGAACGCGACTGGACACTTTATGAAAATGCGCTGGAAAAGATTTATCCCCTCACACCGCTTGAAACCGGTAAATTGGAGGAGATAGGTTACACCCACAAAGACGACGGCATTTATCTGCTCAAGGAATATGCTTGTCCGGCTTTCGTCATCCGCATCCAACAACCCAACGCTGAAGTTGCGTTATTCAAGAAAATCATTGAAATATTACCGACCCACACGGGCGAAACCGAACCCCGCATCAACCTGCTGGGGTGGCGGCAATCGCGCGGCGCGGGGCATGACGATAACCTTGTCATTGTACTGTTTCCACGTAAAAAGCACCGTCCTGACTGTTACTTTGAGGAGGGGAAAAAACAATTTCTTATCAGTCCGGGAGCATTGGATATGGGCGGACTGTTAATCACTCCCAGAAGCGAAGACTACGAACAGCTGAATACCAAAACTGCATTCTCCATACTGAAAGAGGTTACACTCCCGGAAAAAGAAGTGCAAAACATCGCTGCGAAACTGCACGACGGAACAGTGCAACGAGAAAAAACGGAGAAAAACTCACTCTTGGCAATGGGACGCATGAAGGAAGAACCCGACGTGAGCGTCGGTATACTGAGTGAACCCACATTGCACTTCACCCTTAACGGAAACTACACTGCGAAAGGCGAAACGGCAATAGGGGCACAACAGGTAGATTACGAAGCCGGATGTATCCGTTGGAACGGAAACCTTTACCGCGAACTGACCTTTGCACCCGAATCGGACGCAGCATCTTTTGCTATCGAGAACGTTCCCATTGGTATACAGTTCCATTGGGAGCAAAAAGAAACGCAAACATTTGCCGGCACACTAAAACTCATTGTGGAAGAAGACAAGATAACGGCGATCAATGTGATACCCGTTGAAACATACCTCATAAGCGTCATCAGCAGTGAGATGAAAGCAACCTCATCACTGGAATTGCTGAAAGCACACGCCGTTGTATCGCGTAGCTGGCTTTTTGCCCAAATGGAAAAACGCATGAGGTTGAATGATGTTCCCGGCAGTTTCTTCTCGTTCGTCAAAAAAGACAACGAAACACTCCGTTGGTACGACCGTGAAGAACACACCACCTTTGACGTTTGCGCCGACGACCATTGTCAACGTTACCAAGGCATTACACGTGCTTCAAGTCCGTTGGTGGCGCAAGCCGTGCATGCCACACGCGGACAAGTGCTGATGGACGGTAAAGAATTATGTGACGCACGGTTCTCGAAATGTTGCGGAGGCATCAGTGAAGAGTTCTCAACATGTTGGGAAGACAAGACTTACTCCTATCTGACAGCTGTCCGCGACACCCAAAGCGGAATAAGTAACCAAGAAGCGCTGCCCAACTTGAGGAGTGAAAACGAAGCCGAGCAGTGGATACGTACCCAACCGGACGCCTTTTGCCAAACAACCGATAAAAAGATTCTTTCGCAGGTTCTGAACGAGTATGACCAGGCCACAACCGACTTTTACCGTTGGAAAGTAACGTACAGCCAACAAGAGTTGGCCGATTTGATACGCGAAAAGCGGAAAGAAGACTACGGTGACATTCTGGATCTTATACCCGAAGAGCGGGGAACAAGCGGACGCATATTCAGACTGACGATTGTAGGCAGTAAAAAGCGCTTCACCATCGGTAAAGAACTGGAAATTCGTCGTTCGTTATCGGCTACACACCTATACAGTTCGGCTTTCGTGGTTGACAAGGAAGAAATCAGCAATGGCATACCCGGACGCTTTATCCTGACCGGAGCCGGATGGGGAC
>CABSGW010000291.1 GCA_902477365.1 uncultured Prevotellaceae bacterium | reverse complement strand
GTGGTGTTGAGCCCCAGTCTGAGACTGTATGGCGTCAGGCTGATAAATATAATGTACCCCGTATTGGATATGTAAACAAAATGGACCGTTCGGGTGCAGACTTCTTTGAAGTGGTGCGTCAGATGAAGAGCGTTTTGGGAGCAACTCCATGTCCGCTTTGTGTGCCTATCGGGGCCGAAGAGAATTTCAAAGGTATTGTAGACCTTATCAAAATGAAAGCCATCTTGTGGCACGACGAAACAATGGGTGCTGATTATAGCATCGAGGATATTCCCGCCGATTTGGTTGAAGAAGCTGAAGAATGGCGTGGAAAATTGGTTGAGTCTGCGGCAGAAGGTGACGATGTGTTGATGGAGAAATATTTTGAGGATCCTTCAAGCATCAGCGAAGATGAAATCGTTGCAGGTATTCGTAAACGTACCTTGGCATTGGAGATTGTTCCGATGTGTTGCGGTTCTTCTTTCAAAAACAAAGGTGTACAGACATTGTTGGATTATGTATGTATGTTCTTACCTTCTCCATTGGATACACCGAACATCGTAGGTGTAAATCCTGAAACAGGTGAAGACGAGGAACGTAAACCTAGCGAAGACGAAAAGACATCTGCATTGGCATTTAAGATTGCAACTGACCCGTATGTGGGACGTTTGACTTTCTTCCGTGTTTATTCAGGTAAGATTGAAGCTGGTTCATATGTATACAACGTTCGTTCCGGTAAAAAAGAACGTATTTCTCGTTTGTTCCAGATGCACTCAAATCATCAAAATCCGGTTGATTTGATTGGTGCTGGTGATATTGGTGCTGGTGTTGGTTTCAAAGATATTCGTACAGGTGATACGTTGGCAGAGGAAAATGCTCCGATTATATTGGAGTCTATGGACTTCCCCGATCCTGTTATCGGTATCGCTGTTGAGCCTAAGACACAGAAAGACTTGGATAAATTGTCTACCGGTTTGTCTAAATTGGCAGAGGAAGATCCTACTTTCACCGTAAAAACAGACGAACAGAGTGGCCAGACGGTTATTTCTGGTATGGGTGAGCTTCACTTGGATATTATCATCGACCGTCTGAAGCGTGAGTTCAAGGTTGAATGTAACCAAGGTAAACCACAGGTTAACTACAAAGAGGCGATTACTTCTACGGTGAATTTGCGTGAGGTTTATAAGAAGCAGTCTGGTGGTCGCGGTAAGTTTGCTGATATTATTGTAAACGTAGGTCCTGTTGATGAGGATTTCAAAGAAGGCGGATTGCAATTTATCAATAAAGTTACTGGCGGTAACATTCCTAAGGAGTTTATTCCTTCTGTACAGAAAGGTTTCGACAATGCCATGAAGAATGGTATCTTGGGTGGTTACCCGATGGATAGCTTGAAAGTGGAATTGCTTGATGGTTCTTTCCACCCGGTTGACTCCGATCAGCTTTCGTTCGAAATTTGTGCGTTGAATGCATATAAGAATGCTTGCGCGAAAGCAAAACCTGTATTGATGGAGCCTATCATGAAATTGGAAGTGGTTACTCCTGAAGAAAACATGGGTGATGTGATTGGTGACTTGAACAAACGTCGTGGTCAGGTTGAAGGTATGGAAACGGCTCGTTCTGGTGCTCGTATCGTGAAAGCGTTGGTTCCTCTGGCTGAGATGTTCGGTTATGTGACAGCATTGCGTACCATTACTTCTGGACGTGCAACTTCTTCTATGCAATATGATCACCATGCGCCGGTTTCTAACTCTATTGCAAAAGCTGTATTAGAGGAGATAAAAGGCCGTACCGATTTGGTGTAAACTAAAAATCTTTAGCAGGGAGTGACTTCGGTTAACGAATGACTCTTAACCGACAGTCCTCCCAGCTTTACTTTCAAATATAACAAAGAAATGAGTCAAAAAATCAGAATCAAACTGAAATCTTACGATCACATGCTCGTGGAAAAGTCTGCAGAGAAGATCGTGAAAACGGTAAAAGCTACCGGTGCAATTGTGAGTGGTCCAATTCCCCTTCCTACGCGCAAACGTATTATTACGGTAAACCGTAGTACTTTCGTAAACAAAAAATCGCGTGAACAATTCGAACTCTCTTCTTATAAGAGACTGATTGACATCTATAGCTCAACAGCTAAAACCGTTGATGCTTTGATGAAGTTGGAGTTGCCTTGCGGTGTAGAGGTAGAGATTAAAGTATAGTACACACAATCATTCATTATAAATTAAACTGAAATGCCAGGATTATTAGGAAAAAAAATCGGAATGACATCCGTTTTCAGTGCTGATGGTAAAAATGTACCATGCACTG
>CABSGW010000290.1 GCA_902477365.1 uncultured Prevotellaceae bacterium | reverse complement strand
GCTGATTGAATTTACTTGCAGCTCATACCAGTTGTTACGAACGATCGAAAGCAATGGTATTCAAGTCGATAGAACGAATTGTACTGTTATACATCGTGCGATAATAAATGATTCGATTGGTGGGATCAGTCACCGATGTCCATTGGGTAGCACTCGGCAAATCGGGTACAGTCTCTCCCTCCGCAAACTCTATCCCAATAGGAATATCAAAATTATTCAACAACTGGAAACATTGGAAAACCGTTGCCTGCGTACCGGACAACTTAGGAGCCGTGGACTGATAGAAGAAAGCCCGGACAAAACGGGACGGAGGCGTAACGTCGCCCGGAATACCCAGCAACCCACTTCCGGCACCGAAAGCGGCCAACTCTACCTTTCCCACCTTGCGGGACTGAGCCGCTCCCGCATACAGATTGATGTAATTATTCAAATTGGTGACCTGCCATTCGAAGCCAGGCGAATTGGTCAACACACCCAACTCGTTTTCGTAAAAACGCGGCTTACCGTCTATTATCTCCAGAACCACCTGTCTGCCCGTATGGTCGGCAATACGCCAGTGTGCCGTTGATGCCCGCGGATCGATGGTTACAATATGAACTTGCTCCACTGCCTTTTTCACTTCGTCAATAGTAGCGAAACTGGCCAACATCCAATTAACCAATTGCAAGTCGGCTATTGTAGACGAACGCAGAGAGGAGTCGTAAGCCTCATACTGCCCATATCCCGGAAAATAGAACAAACCGGCGGACAGCCCGCCCTCGTTCAACCCCTCTGCAATAAACTCCTTCTGTTCCACCGCCAGACCCACGTAACCATACTTTGCCGTAAAGGCCAAGCCGCCAGTTTGGGCACCCGGCACATAAGACTGCTGTGCATAGCCACGAGGAACAACCACATACTGACTGTTCAGGTTACTGCCTCCCCACTCAATGGTGCGGGCAAACACCGGAGCCCCCTCCTTGGTAAACAACGTTATGCCCGTACAAGCACTTACCGGCAATGAAAAACAAGCCCCTGCCAACACCAACAGGAGGCCAACCAACCCTTGCACATTGTGCATTCTATTCCGTACCATATACTATAAATATATTATGTTCATTTTACCATCCGACAAACTGTTTCAGCAAGAAGAAGCATACCGGAACAAACAAAGCCGGCAACAAGTTGAGCGGCTTGCAATCCTTTATGTTCAGAATGCCCAGTCCCGAAGCGGCAATCAGCGCACCTCCCACAATGGAAATCTCACAGATCAGTTCCTCCGATATAAAGTCGCGGGCACAAAGTGCCACTACATAGATGGTTCCCTGTGAAAGGAACAAGACCGGAGCGGCCCAGACCATACCGAAACCATACGTTGAAGCCAGCACGGTCGAAGTGACAAGATCGAGCATGGCATTGGTATACAGGTAGGTATTATCGCCATACAACGCACTCATCACCGGGCCGACCATGGACAGTGTGCCCACACAATAAAGCAAGATGCCGGTTGTCAGGCCCTTGGCCAGTTCTGAACCTGAAATACGCCCCGACAAGGCCTTGAAACGGCGGTCCAAGTCCAACGCTGTACCCACAACTGCTCCGATGGCCAGACTGGCTATAAACAACACAGGATAACTGCTGTCGGGCAAATGGTTTACCGTTGCATTCGCCCCCAGCAACAAAGCGGCCAGCCCCATGGCCGTATACAGCGCATTTGTCTGTTCGCGGCGGATGCCGCGGCGTAAAAAACCTCCCGCCACACTACCTATCAGGATGGCGGCCGTATTCACAAACGTTCCTATCATAATCTGTTATTTACCTCGTTAAGTGACCGTGCAAAGATACATTATTTGATTGGTGTTTCCTAAAAAATGCGTATCTTTGCCCTGATTATTCCATTGAGTAAGAACAAAGAAGCAGCCATTCCGGAACAAACCCGGCCACAAAAGCCTGCTTCGTAAATAATAAGCAAACCAATGAAACGTAAGATTCAATTCAGTCTCGTCTATCGTGACATGTTCCAATCTTCCGGCAAATTCCAACCCCGCAAGGACCAGTTGGAACGTATTGCACCGGTAATCATCAAAATGGGCTGTTTTGCACGTGTCGAGACCAATGGCGGTGCTTTTGAGCAAGTAAACCTGCTCTATGGCGAAAACCCCAACCAGGCCGTGCGCGCTTTCACCAAACCTTTTAATGAAGTAGGCATTAAGACCCACATGCTCGACCGTGGACTGAATGCATTGCGCATGTTCCCCGTTCCGGCCGACGTACGTCGCCTGATGTACAAAGTGAAACATGCACAAGGTGTTGACATCCCC
>CABSGW010000289.1 GCA_902477365.1 uncultured Prevotellaceae bacterium | reverse complement strand
AGATTCTTGCTTTGGCATCAGAAAACATCGTCCAAAGCCTGCTGAAATGATATGGCAGCCATGTTCTGCTGAAATGATCGCCGAACTCATTGGGGAAGAATGCTTTGCGATTAGGGATATATCGTGTGACAGCATCATCATATTGTCTAAGCAAATCCCATAAACTTGGGTGAAGGGCTATGCGATGCTGATTTATACCTTTTGACTTTGATATGTTTACTACTCCATCCTGTAAATCGACATCTTCACGAGTCAACAGCCTTGCTTCACAAGTACGCAATCCCGTGCTGTATAGAAAACGCAATATAACGGATAAAGTCATGCGACGTATACGGAATGCATAGCCTCTATAGTGTGTCATTTTTTCCATCAGATCTGCATTCTCAAATAGATTACGCAACTCATCTTGACTGAAAGCATGTGGTATGAACTTTTTCTTATCGTATGGTAGGTATTCCGGCAAGGGTAATTCCTCGTCGGAGGCTTTGTTTACATAGTGAAGAAATGAACGGATTGGAGCTATTCGCTTGTTAAAAGAAGCGGGGCATTCCGTTTCCCGTTTACTACACCACGATAAAATCATTTCTTCCGTAAGTTTACTTGTAATCGGATAATTAGCTGCGCAGTGGTTGTTAAAAAAGCGCAGGCATTGATGTGTTGTGTTACTCAATGCACCGGCAGTTCTCATGTGTACAATATATTTTTCCAACAGATCGGATGCCGCAGATATTTTTAAAGGTTGTTCTTCCGGATTTCTACGAATAGGTTGAATTTTACGGCTGTTCCGTAATGGCACGATTGTATGGATTCCCCGCGAATTTAAAAAGCGTATGAAATGATTAATAAATCCTATTTTGTTCTTTGGCTTTGTAGTTTTACGCACACCGTTGTTAATCCATTGTAGAAGCGAGTCTATCGTTACATTTGCATTATTCTGTCGGGCCCATGTTCTAAGAGATTTTGCGTTGTTGGTATAGCTTTTCCCGCCATCTGACTGTTCAAGATATAGTGAAACCAACTCTTCTAAATTTTTCATTATATAAACACCTCCTTTCTTACCGGGAACGAACTTATATCTAATCCGCATTCCCTTAAATGCACTAAATCTGCATCGATGTACGGATTTAATGATAAAGGAGAGGTGTGTCCGAGAATTTCACTGATTACATTTGTTGCTATTCCTGATTCAAGTAAACTCGATGCCAGATTGTGTCGGAATAAACGTACTCCCTTTTGACATCCATTTTGCCGAACCCCTATTTTCTCTAAAGCTCGTGTGACAATAACCCCGATAGATCTGATTTTTAATTGTTTTTTTATATCAAATGTATTCAAAAACAGATTACTCATTCCCATTTTATTCTGACGCTCATATTTGATGTAATCATAAATGGCATTACCCACTGTGGCTGTAAGAGGTAGACAAAGCGGTGCATCAGTCTTAGACTGCCGGATGTTCATTCTATCCGCTTTCCAATCAATGTTCGTCATCGACATTTTTGCAATGTCTGCACCTCGAATGCCTGTATGTATCAGTAGCGTCATAATAGCTTTGTCGCGAAGAGAAAGAAGCGTTCCTGTCGACAATTCTGATTTAATAATATCCAATTCGTCTTTATGTAGATATGGATAATTTTTTCTTGACCTTCTAATTGGTGGAACGGAATTTATTATACGTTTACACTCCGCCCATGTATCAAATTCCCGATTGCCTTTCAATACAGCCACAATATTGTTTTTGTAGGTGTGACCTCTGATTTGCCTCTCTCCGTCAAAGAAGAATTTTTGAATCATGGTAGTTGTTACATCATTCAAGGTTTTGGCTCCCTGATCTTGCAGGCACAACAAAAAAGCTGAACCATTGTTGGCTTCGGCCTGAATGGTTGTTTCCCTTTTGTCAGTCTTTGAAGCCGCGATTTTAAAATTGTCGATCACAGATCGAAATGCTGAGGAAAGTCTTTGATATGAAGACTTTCGTTCTGGATACTTTCTTTTTGTCATTACATTAAAATTAATTTTAGGAATACCAACATCTTACCTGTAATGTAATAAAAAAGAAAAATATTATCCAAACTTTTATCTGATAATCTGTCTATATATCAGGCGATTGCACGATTAGTTGGAATAATATAAAAGTTAGGATAAGCGATCTTATCCGAAATTTCGGATAAAGTCACGCACAGCACGGGGTATGCGGAGCGTCTGAACCGTCCTTTGGGTAATTGTTACGGAGATGCTGGTTATATCCGTGAGGAGCTGGTCGCCGAGCTTACGGCGGCTTTGTGCGGGGCACTGCTGGGCTTC
>CABSGW010000288.1 GCA_902477365.1 uncultured Prevotellaceae bacterium | reverse complement strand
AGAGGAAGGCTGGGGACGGTTGAAGATGACGGCCAAAACAGGCAATACCCAATGGGAAACCGCAATCTGGTTTGACACCAAACTTGATACTTATTTACTTCCTCTCAAAGCGGAAATCAGAAAAAAGGAAAAGATCACAACTGATAAAGAAATAGAGATTATGATTTGGATTTAAAACAAGTGATAAGAAGAACTACCCGCAAAACAAGAGCCGCTTGAACAATCTCAAACGGCTCCGTAACTCCTTTAACAACATGGTTATCGAGCTAATACAACCACCGGTCTATATTCCTTTTTTCTGCACTGAACTCCACTCCAACTTTAACCAACTCACGCCCGTCTACCTGATAAGGTATCAGATAGCCTTTTTCATCAATCTGCTGCAAAGCCTGTTCGGCAGTACCATTCAGTTTAAATTCAAATACATAAATATACTTCGGAGTTTTCACCACTGCATCCGCCCGTCCGCGGGCACTACGAACCTCTGCTCCGGTAAATTGTCCCATCAATTTGAATACTAAGTAAAATACAACCTGATAATGTCGTTCGGTCTTTTCATTCAGTTCATAAGGGAAATCTGCGAAGAAAGCCTGCAAGCGAGTAAGAAAAGCATCAACATCACCACTCTCCAATTCACGTACAAATTTACCTAGATAAAAGCCCCGTTCATCATCTACCACTGATGTGTAATAAGGAACCAAAAAATCCATAAATCCATATCGTACTTCATCATTGGGAAATTTCAGCAGGTAGTTTCCAAAACGCTTGTCATACCCCTTTATAGTCAAATAGCCACTCTGATAAATCAACGGAATCGGATTATTAGCATCTACCCTATATTCCATAAACGAAGAAGCACTGGCTTCTACCCCATCAATCAACGTACGCAAATCATACTCACTCTTTTTAAGCAGTTCAACTAAAAAAGTAGGAGTACCGGTTTGGAACCAATAGTTACTAAACTTATACCCGTCAAAAACGTTAAGCACACTGAATGGATTGAATACTCCTTCCGCAAACTCGCAAAAATGATAACCGTCATATAAAGCCGTCATCTTGTTCAATGTTTCTTCATAAGTCAGTTCATTTGTTTCTGCCAATCGATTCAGTTCAGGAATAAAAGTATCCTCCAATTCTTGTCGTGTAATACCACAAATCGTGGCATACTGCGGCTTCATACTGATATCATTCAGTTGATTCAAATCACTGAACACACTGACTTGCGCAAACTTAGTCACACCGGTAAGGAAAACAAAACGAAGATAACGGTCTGAACTTTTCAGCACACCATAGAACGCCTTCAATGTCTTACGATAGTCATCAAGTAAAGTGCCATCATCCAACGCCTGTAACAAAGGCTTATCATATTCATCAACCAAGACTACAACTCCACGACCAGACTGTTCACAGGCACGACGAATTACACCTGCAAAACGTCCCGAAAGAGTTTCCTCATCCTCTCCTTTACCATATTTCAGTTCCCATTGCGTCAACTGCCTGCTAAGAATTTCGACTAAAGCCTGGGGAGAATCATATTTTTCCGCGTTTAAATCCAAATGAAATACCGGATATGTCTTCCATTCCTTTTCCATATCAGCTATGGCCAACCCTTCAAATAATTCTTTCTTACCTTCGAAATAAGCTTCAAAAGTAGAAAGAAGAAGACTCTTGCCGAAACGGCGAGGGCGGCTCAAAAAATAAGGTTTACCTGTGTTAGCTATTCGCCACACAAAAGCAGTCTTATCTACATAGAGATAATTTTCTTCACGAATCTCTGCAAAAGTCTGTATTCCAATAGGAAGTTTACGTAATATCCCGTCCATGATTTTTTCTCTATTTTGATTATTCAAAGATACGCATTTCCATGGGAATACACATACAAACTCCACAAAAAAGTACACAGTTTCACAGACAGCACTACCATGACTCCATTTTTCATCAAAACTAACTTTGTACCAGACAAACAACATCTCACTTCCTCTTCACTTTGCAAATCCAACACACAATAACCAGAACCAGCAAAATAATTCCATACCAATACCAACCTCCGGTTGTCCTATTAGTAGTTTTCTCAACTCCCGTTTTATGAATCTCTGTCTTAGCACTCATATCCGATAAGCTCACAGACTGTAAATCTACTTCTTGAAGCAGTTGTTTCTCATTAACATTTTTCCTATCCACCACAGTCTTCACCACCATCCCAGCCTTCAATCTAAGCGTATCCACAGGAAATACAAACAACACCTGCTCGATATGCTCCTCCACCACCTCCGAATCCTTTTCTAAAGCAACCTTATTTTTAACAAGACTTTTCC
>CABSGW010000287.1 GCA_902477365.1 uncultured Prevotellaceae bacterium | reverse complement strand
ACGAACCTACCTGCTTCTGAACACGGACTGGGCATCTCGTTTCAACAAGATGCCCAGTCCGTGTTTCCACACAAAGAGGAAACCATTTTCCCAGACCAGTTATCGCGCATACGGCATAGAGGATTTCTCTTCTACATCGTAGTATAAAGTCCGATGCAGAATCTATCCTTCCCAATAACCTTCATCTTGGAAAAATGAAGGTTATCCCCATCCATGACCCACCGACAGGCTTACCCTAAAATAAGAATAGCTATCGACAACACTTATTGACGAATGTATCGGGTAACTTAGGCATAGCCCCGTGTTGCGAACAAACGTAAGCAGATACCTGTACAGCCAATTCATGCGCCTCGGAGATAGAAAATCCACGTAACAAAGTTGTAATGAATGTGGCTGTAAACGAATCGCCAGCACCAACCGTATCGGCCACTTTCACTTGCGGAGTAGGCAAGAACGAAGTATAATCTGGAGTAAACACATAACTTCCCTGCACGCCACATGTCACAATGAGTACTTCCAACTGGAACTCACTCAGCAAATGGCGACAAAAATCCGGCATGCTACTTCCGGCACGTCCCAATATGGATTGAAGACAGGAAAGCTCTTCATCATTTATCTTAAGCACATTACACTGCGCTAACGAAGCGAACAAAGTTGTTTCGGTGTAGAAATTCTGGCGCAAGTTGATGTCGAATATCTTATAAACTCCCTGCCGGTCGGGCATCGCACGCAGAAAAGCAAGAATGGTTTGCCGAGACGTTTCACTACGTTGGGCCAGCGAACCAAAACAAACAGCAGAAGTGGAACGAGCCAGCTTTTCCAGTTTAGTGGTAAACGGGATATAATCCCATGCCACCTGTTCCTTAATCTCATAACACGGAATGCCTTGTGCGTCTACACAGACCTGCACCGTCCCTGTGGGATAAGGTACACGCTCCAGTAATACCTCCATGTGTTTCTTCTCAAAAGAAGCTATGATCTCATCTCCCAACTCATCTGAACCGATGGCACTTACCACCATACCCGGTAGCCCCAAACCGGTTACATGATAGGCAAAATTGGCAGGTGCACCCCCTAATTGTTTCCCTTCAGGAAGTACATCCCACAACACCTCACCCAGTCCTACTACGTAACTTTTGTCCTTTTGTATTTCCATAATGACAGATCGTTTATGGATACAAATGTAACGAAAGCGTCCTAAAAAGAAAAATGCATCCCACTTATTTTTCCGACAACCGACCTCCAACTGTTGACTACAACCAAAAAAAGAGGGTTCCACCTATCGTGAAACCCTATATTTTGCGATTGTGGAACAATCTGTTACATCACAAAACTATTGAAACCACCATCAACAACAGCAACTGTTCCCGTAACAAAACTGGAAGCATCACTAATCAGGTATTGAATGGTACCACAAAGTTCTTCAGGTTTACCGAAACGTTTGAAAGGTGTCTGGCGAATAACGTCCTGTCCGCGCTCGGTCAGCGTTCCGTCCGGATTGGTCAATAGCGAACGGTTCTGGTTGGTTAAAAAGAAACCCGGCGCTATCGCATTGACCCGAATGCCCGGAGTGAACTTCGTAGCAACCTCATTGGCCAAGAAAGCCGTAAAATTCGTGATTCCGGCCTTTGCCGCCGCATACCCCATAACGCGTGTCAACGGACGAAAAGCGGCCATCGACGAAAAATTGACAATCGCACCTTTACCGGCTTCAACCATGGGCTTCAGAAACACCTGAGTGGGAATAATCGTACCCGTCAGGTTGACATTGAGCACTTTCTGGAACTCTTCTACCTTCACATCGAACAATGTACCGGTAGGTGCTATCGTTGCTCCCGGCATATTCCCACCGGCTGCATTCAATAAGGCATCCACTCGGCCATAACGTTGCATGATCTCCTGCAAATTCTGTTCCACCACTTCGGCATTCATCACGTCCGTCGTCAGGAAAATAGCTTCACCTCCATCGGCACAAATATCGGCAACCAGCGCATCACCCACTTCCTTGTTACGTCCCAGCAAGACGACTTTCGCACCCTGACGTGCCAAATAGGCGCCCATACAACGACCCAACACTCCGGTACCACCGGTTATAACCACTACATGGCCTTTAACGGAAAACAGTTCATTCATCACTTTATCTCCTCTAATAAATTCGTTCTAAATACGTCCTTCTTGCAAATCGCGACGGACGGTAGCTATGACGCCTTCAACCTGTCCCAGGGCCAACATACGTCCATGAAAAGAATATCCGGCATTGTACCCGCATTTCTCATCACCCAACATCAAAGGGGCATGGTCCACACGCATGGGCAAA
>CABSGW010000286.1 GCA_902477365.1 uncultured Prevotellaceae bacterium | reverse complement strand
GGCTACCCGGTCGGGGTGGTGCTTCAGTACCAGTTTGCGATAGGCGGCACGCACCTCCTCATCGGTGGCTGTAGGAAGAATTTCCAGAACTTTGTAGGCAGCTTCCAGGGAGTTGCCGCCCAGGTTGAGCATGGATTCCACTTCTTTTTCGGACAGTCCCATATAGGTTGCCACTTCTTTCAGCGCTTCTATCTCTTCGCGGCAGACGTTGTTGTCGCTCCGGGCTATGTTGGCAAGGAATCCCAGCAGTTGCAGGCGTTCCTCGTATGTGAGGTTGGCGGCTATCTGCCTGCCGCAATCACGGATGGTCTGTCTGAATGCGAGAGGATTCTGCATGTCCATTCGCTTGCGTTGCTCGAAGAGGTTGAGCAATATCCGTTCGCCTTCGCCTACTGCCGCAACGCCGAAGTTGGTCCGTAGGAAATTGCGGACATATTCCATTTCACTGTGCATGATGCGTCCGTCTGCCCGTATGATGTACGAGGCCATTACCAGCATCGAAAAAAGAAAACTGTTCCGTTGCCCGGCAAAGACATCTTCCTCAGTCTGCCCGTTGCCATAGTCTGTCGTATAACTTGCAGTATTGCCACCGAGCTCTATCAGCGACCCGAGTGCATATCCTGCCAATGCGCCGAGCGGTCCGCCTGCCATGAAGCCGATGATACCGCCAATCCATTTTCCTGCTCCCATAATTTTGTTCTTTTATCTGCAAAAATAGCAATTCTTATCCGAATAAGAGAAAGGGGTTAAAAAGAAAAACGGTCGTCACTCGTCACTTTTAGTCTCTATCCCTTTGTGGGAGAGCGATACAGACGTGGTGACACGGACGGCGACAGGTGACGACCAAATTCGGTCGTCACGGGAAAAGGCTCTTTTTATCCGTCTTTCAGTTCTTAATCGTCCTATAATCAGTGTGTTATTGTTTAAAACAAGATTTCCTGCATTTGGGGAGATTTTGTTCATATCAGGGGCTAAAAAAGGTTAAACCGTGACTTTGCCTCCCGAATGCGTAAGATAAATGTGATGTTGCCTTGTTGTTTTTCCGCTATTGCATCTTGTATAATGTTGCAACAGCATGTAGTATTCCTCGTTTTGCAGTTGCGGGCTGTAGAGCCCGCAGTTGCAAACCCTGCGGTTCGCAGTTGGCAACCGCAGGGCCCGCAACTGGAAAACGGGGTTTTTATTGTGGTACGGCTACATTTATCATGCTGCTTTTCAACAAAAAAGAATAAGGAAAGTGCTGTTTTTGTGTGGGAAAAACGGGTTAGGCTTAGGCAAAAGAGAATGGAAGAAGCGGGGATTTTTTACGTTGAGCTGTTGTTGTAGATTTATTTTATTAAACTTGTAGCAAAGCATTGATTTTTCAGAAACTACAGACATTACTGCATCAATCCACCTTCAACAAAGAAAACGACTTCATTCAGCCGTTGTTTATTTTTTTTCTCGTCTTTAAAAACAGCAGGAATATGTAACACATTATCTTGAATCAGATTATCCATTAAATACCACATAACCTCATGGTACAAAATCACCATTGCTGTTTTTTCATCACTTATATTATATTGGGTTGCTATATTGCTGCAATTACTTTTAAGTTCAGAAGAAATGGAGTCAACCAGCTTTTTGATAATGTGATGAAAACGGTCTTGCTGTTTTTTTATAATAGGAAATTGTATATCCCCGTTACTGTTTGTCAAGCCATAAGGTATGAGTTTAGAAATAAGTTGTGGATTGTTTATTTTCCCAAATTTGGATATTTCTTCAGCACTTTCATCCATCGTTTTACTGCTTGGTGAGACTTCGCTGTTGAGATAGGTTAGTATAAAATTCATATCACCAAAGCCATTTGTTCCGAATTTAAGGTCTTTGCGTGGCTCATATAAAACCCAGTAGCAACCACTCCAACCAGCATGGTTGTTTATCTCATCGAATAAGACCAGTTTAGTCCACATCCTACCATCCAAAAGATATGAAAACACCAATGAGAGTGCGTTATTTTCAAATCCCATCTCCTTGATTGTATGTACGAGAGAGACAAAATCACTCTTAGTGTTTGAATACATAGATTTCGCAATCTCCTTACTGATATTTCTTAAAGAGGTTGTCTGTTCTTCGTCAAGAATAATTTCCATTTTCCTTTGGTTCTGTCAATTAGTCCTCCTACTTCCAATAATAATAATTGGCTGTCAGAACACTTAACTCCCATTTTAAGAAGTTGTGTTATAAATGTGTCATATATAAAAGAAAAAGGAGCTAAGTTTATCACTTAACTCCTTCATTTTTACCAGTCGGGGTGACTGGATTCGAACCAGCGACCACACGCCCCCCAGACGCG
>CABSGW010000285.1 GCA_902477365.1 uncultured Prevotellaceae bacterium | reverse complement strand
AGCAGCTTACGGAGTTGCTTACCAACTATGGAGAAGTGCATGAAGTGTGGTTCGACGGAGCCAATGGGGAAGGGCCTAATGGCAAAAAGCAAATTTATGATTGGGAGGCTATTGAGCGTACAATCAGGCGTTTACAGCCCAAAGCGGTTACTGCTGTCATGGGCGATGACGTTCGTTGGGTAGGCAACGAGAAGGGCATCGGACGTAAGACGGAATGGAGCGCTACGGTATTGACTCCTGGTATTTATTCCCGTGCCATAGGACAAAATAAGGAGCTGGGCGTATTTGGCAAGTCAAAAGATTTGGGAAGCCGGGACATTGTGGCGCGCGCAAAAGAGCTTTTTTGGTTTCCTTCGGAGGTGGATGTATCTATCCGTCCGGGCTGGTTTTACCATTCCAAGGAGGATAGTCATGTAAAATCGCTTGCGCATCTGGCAGATATCTACTTCAAGTCGGTAGGATATAATTCGGTGTTATTGCTCAATATTCCACCCGATAAGTCGGGACTTATCCATGAAAATGATTGCCGCAGGCTAAAAGAGTTCTCTACTTACCTCAAAAATACTTTTGAAAAAGATTATCTGAAGAGGGGGAGAACACGGTGGGAAGCCCTATCAGGTACATCGAAAGAGTACATGGTACGGAAGGATGCTCTTGTAAACACCTTTATGATTCAGGAGGATATAACCAAAGGCCAACGTGTGGAAAGTTTTTTATTAGAAGGCTATTGGGATGGGAATTGGCGGACACTTGCCGAAGGTACTACTGTGGGCTACAAGCGTTTGGTGCGTTTTACAGAGTGCCAACCGGAGAAAATTCGTCTGACGATACGCTCTGCGCGTAACGAAGCTCACATTCTGCGTACAGGACTTTTTTATGCCCGTCCGCTGACAGACAATAGCGCTAAAGTTCAGTTGGGAAATGTGCCGGTAAGCCAATGGCGTCTTTCCGGTACGGATGAGACTATGCGGAAAGCTTTTGATAAAAATGTACAGACAGTATGGCGTACGGAAGGGCTCAAAACATTTACTGTAGATTTGGGGCGCGATGCCGAAATCACCGGATTCAGCTATACACCTGCGCAGGACGATAATCTGGCAGGAACTATCTATAAATACCGTTTTGAAGTCAGTATGGATGGCTCGCATTGGAAAACATGTGCCACATCCGGGGAGTTCAGTAACATTATGCATAACCCTGTGACTTGTTTCGTACACTTTGAACAAAGTTATAGAGGACGTTTCTTCCGTCTGGTTCCTCTTGCTGAAATAAGTGGGAAACCATGTACATCGATTGCTGAAATAGGAATATTCGCTGTTGCTTTACCTGCTAAAGATGATGAATCTGCAGTCTATCCCGTTCCCGGTGCACCGCTTACTTTAAAAGTTGGGGATGCGCATCCGTCGGTGGATGGATGGAGTTTTTTCACAGCACATGAATTCCTGGAGCGGGATACCCGTAATGGACTGCCGTTGGGATTCATCGAACATCGAGGCAAGCATATGAGTCGTGATGCCCGGGTAGATAACAGCCGTTGTTCGGAAGTGAAGAATGGTGTATTGCAGATTCGCAGCATAGAAGAAGCTGATTCGGTGGACAACCGTTTCGGTAAGCGTGTGAAATTCTCACATGGATGTTATCGGACTGCTCTGCCCGGAAGTAGTGAGGAGTGGTGTAATTTTACAGAAAATATGCGCATTGAGGTGCGATTCAAACGTAATGCCTATGAGGGGTTCAACGATGCGTTGTGGTTTATGGGCAATAATAATCTTCCTTGGCCTGCCAATGGTGAGATAGATCTTTTGGAGAACCCTAAAAGGAAATTGAACAACCGTGCTCATTTCACCCTGCACTCGGAAAATCATTATGCCGGTGTAGTTGGTGGTGCAGGAAGTGTTACTTCGTCTATTGAAATCAGAGATATGTCAAAATGGAATATCTATTGGTTGGAATGGTATCCCGACCGTATAGTAGGTGGGGTAAATGGAGCTACTTATTTTGAGCACAAACGAGGGGAAAATGGTAATACCGATTGGCCGTGGAGTGATCCTAAAGGTTTCTTTATGATTTTTAGCACCGGTATCTCAACCAATCCCAAAGCATGGGCCGGAGCTGTGAAACCTGAACTGTGGGACAACAGCGCCATGCCTTGTATGTACATAGATTGGATACGTGTTTATGTCAATAAACAATATAAAGGAGTGGCAGCTCCTGCCGTGAAATACTATTAGAAGGACAACAGGCCGATGTTAAAAGCAGGACTGGGAGTACGGTCCGTTATGTGCAATAGTCGGGATTTGTTTTTTCATATATTGGCAAGGAGGAGCAGTACACGATGTTGTATC
>CABSGW010000284.1 GCA_902477365.1 uncultured Prevotellaceae bacterium | reverse complement strand
TCCTTGGGGTGATTCTGCCGGAAGGTCTGTTGTTTGCTGCGAATCACGAATCCACCACAACACACGGTATTGGGATAAATCGGCTCCATTGGCTATTTCATCGAATGACAGATACTCACCCGTAGGATAATTATTAAAGAACCAATCAGCGGCAGCTTTTTCATCATCATCCGTAATGCCGTCACGAGTAGGAGTGACCCCCAAGAAAGCAACTTTCGTTTTACCTACACGAATATCAGTATAAACACTTTCCGAAGACTGACCTTCTTCATTGAAGCTGACCACTCCGATCGTATATTTCTTGTTCGCTGCATTCTCTATGGTATAGTTAACCGCATCACCTTTTAACTCTATCTTCTTATTATCATACCGTACTTCCACTTTCGACAATTTTTCATTCGGAAGCACCCATTTAATTTGTATGTTGTTAGTTCCGTCTACTTGTTGTGCTATTACATCCTGAACCGATGCGCCTCCTTCACGGGTAAAAGAAATTGTTTGTCCGGTAGAGTAATTGCCTTTGCTATCTATTACCTTAAAAGTAAGGCGATAATCTTTACCCACTTTAATAACGCCGTATTTATAAGAAGTAGGATTCCCTGTTACAACAAATGTGCCGTCGGTTCCACTCACTCTTACCTGCAAATCATCGTTATGTGAAGGCAAATTCCAACTTACGCGCAATGTATCGTCATCAACTTTATATTGCAAATCAGATAATTCTCCCACAATGGGTGCGGCAATTTTTTCCTCCCTGTCATAGCAACCGCTCAGCAAGAGGAGAGAAACAAGACTATATAATAAATATTTCTTTTTCATAATTCATTCTTTAATTAGTAACCGTAATTCTGTTTATAAACCTGTTTACTGAAATTAATCTGCTGTTGGGGAATTGGCACATACTCCGCTCTATTCTTCTCAAAATGTGCATCTTCATAATATGTGCGTTTGGGGGCTTCTTCTTTATAGAAAGTATTTATTACAGAATCGGCTATTCCCCAACGAACCAAATCAAAGAAACGCTGACTTTCCATAGCCAATTCTAGACGACGTTCCCAACGCAGTGCCTCACGGGCATAAGGTTTCGTCCAATTACAATTCACATTATCTACATACAAAGCAATATCCACATTTTCGGCATAGTCTATCAAACCAGTACTCTTCTTGGCACGTTCACGAATTTCGTTTATTAAAGGCAGAGCCTCTTTCTCGCGATCGAGCTCAATCAAGGCTTCGGCACGCATCAGCACTACATCTGCGTAACGTATCACGATTTTATTTTTCGTATTGGCACGGAAAGGATCAATCAGCACAGAAGAAGGATCATTCAATGCCAGATTCTCTTTCAAAGAAGAATACAAGCCGTATACAGCTTTATTACGAGTCCATGATTCATCAAAAATATTTTTCTTATCATATTTATAAGGAACACCGGGTAATGCTACTGTGTGATATAACCGCGGGTCTACTTTATCTGTATTTGCATTATAATCGGCTTTATTATAATCCGAGAATTCAGGCAATCCATTGACTGTTTTATATGCATTTACCAAATTTTGGCTCGGTTTCTGGAAATCACATGAACCTGAAAACTTCATTGGTACATTTAAAGCATCACTGAAATTGAGGCGTCCGTACAAAGTACCGTCATCTGTTGAGTGCTGAATGGCAAACAAAGATTCTTTTCCGTTCTCATAACTTCCCGGCAAGAAGTTGTAAGCAAAATCATCCTCCAAACCATAATCGGAACTCATTACTTCATTCGAAAAAGTAAGTACCTGTTTCAAATCTTCCGCATTGATTTCGGTTACATTATGTTTTTCGTCCTGACGGTATGCCTTATATAGATAAGTCTTGGCTAAATAAGCAGCTGCAGAATATTTGTTGGCACGTCCCACGTCAGTTCCCTGCGATTCGGGTAGGTTGTCATAAGCAGCTTTAAAATCATCGGCTATCTTTTGCCAAAGTTCATCGTTTGACAAAGCTATATTCGATATTGTTCCATAGTCTTCTATCGCAACCGTCTCATCTATATAAGGAATACTTTTGAAAAGCACTTTTAGCAAGAAGTAAAAATGACCACGGATAAAACGGCATTCGCCGATACGTATTTTTTTATTCGGGAAATCCTGTTCGCTCACATTGTTCAAACTGCGTAAAGCATTGTTTGCACGAGAGATGGCAATGTAGCAATTGTACCATAAGCCATCCGGTTCACCAAAGTTTGCTGTTATATTGGAAGATGTCTCATAAAAATGAAAATCCTGAATATCCGATTCGTCGCGTCCTCCTTTATAGGCATCGTCAGAGCGCACATTGCCATAAGGCCAAAGATTAAAAGGTATGTCAT
>CABSGW010000283.1 GCA_902477365.1 uncultured Prevotellaceae bacterium | reverse complement strand
AAAGGCGGTGCTGATCCCGATTTTTTCGGCCAGCGTTGCCTGTGTCAGCCCGGCCGCTTCGCGGTACCTTGCAATATTTTTGCCGATGATTTCTTCCAGTATTTTGTGGGCCATACTACCATCCTCCTGTTTGGTAAAATTATATTGCCCAAACTCACTCTAGTCGAAGCACCATTAGTTCCATTTCTATTAACTAATAAAATTTGCGAAATTATGTCAGAACAAACTATTTGGGGTCATATATAAATGAAGGTATCTTTTAAGGATATTTTATCTTGTCTATGGGGAGGGGATATGCCAAGGTTTAATACTATAACCTACTTATGAGGAGTGATAATCACAATACGTTTATATTTATTGGGTCTAGGCATCTATGCTTATGTATAGAGAGGACTCAAATGTCTCTTAAGTCACCATACCAAGTGAAAGTTGTGTTTATTTGAAAGGACGGGTAACAAGTCATGAAAAAGCGAATTTTTAGTGTGCTGGTTTGTTTGGCAGTCCTGGTATCTACAACCATGTTTCAAGTCGGAGCGTCGTATCAACCGACTGACGCACGCCAAGCTGAAATAGACGCCCTTATCGCCAAGACAGACAGTCATGTTTTAGAAGCTGAATCCATAAATACCTCAGAAGTTCTTCCCTTTATTCAGGCATCCGCTGTATACGAGCAGGACGACGGCACGCAGACTCCGGTAGATGTAGATCTTCAAATTCAAAAACTTGGTACACTTACTAGAGCTGCCGGAGGTGGAACACTATATGAAGTCAAAGCCTCCACTAAGAAAGAAGAGGGTTCCGCAGGTGGTGGCCGCAAAGTACAGGCAAACGCAACCCTCTACTGGATAGATAATCTTGGCCCAGTTAATGAGCTGTACCGGGTTAAAGGCGAGTGGATCAACTCTTTGTATGACACTGCCAATCCCGAAAGTGCTGGAGTACTTTACGGGGAGTTCCCCGCAAATGTCCCTGGCGATAGTTGTGTAGCTAAGCATCCTAACGCCATGTCTTTTGATTACTATGCTGATGACATTACCGGATATACTCTAGGCGTACAAACATCGATAAAGTGCGAAAAGAATGGAATCCTCTACCTTATTGTAACCAGTTCAATATTCTCGTAAGTTACTCAGGAGAATTATAGTACTATGAAACTTGTAGCTCCGATTATCAGGACAATCATTTTTGGGTGTATCAGTTGGTCCGTTCTATTTGCGACTAGGCTATTGATGCTACCATTTGATCTGTCTCCGTATGTTTGGCTACTCATACAGGCTGTTGTTTCGATAGTTGCAGGAGTTTTGGCGGGATTGTTATTGCGGGGGAAACTGTATTCTGCCCATCTTGAAATTAAAAGCCTATTGGTGACTTTACTGCCATACATAGTTACTTGGATTGCTATAACATTTTTCATTTTTGCGCTATCGATGGCCAGAATATACAATTGCTTACCTATGTCACACCTAATTATGTCTATTTCCGAATTTATGTCTCCCAGTAATCCAGATTCGCTCTATATACTTATCTCTATCTCATTATTCGATCCTACGGTACACGGTTTCTTAACTATCATGGGTGTAACCTTTCTTGCCAGTTGTATACAGTGGAGGACACCAAAGCAAGTCACAAAAAGTAACTGAGTACATATTAGGATCATCCTTGACAAATGTTGATGAGATGAGATGTGTTGGCCATTAAGTACTACATCCACAATGCGACCTATATATCTTTTTTAGAAAATGAAGATTTGTTGTTCTTTCTTCATGATTTGTAGTACAACTGTTCAAGATCAATAAATCCGTTAGGTGCATACTCTGGCACTACCACGTTGTTCTAACCGCTGGAACAATGGCGGAGCAGTGACTTCCTACCGTTTCGCCTCTCCACCACAATCTTCTAAAGGAGTCATTTTCCGCCGTATTCTGGACGAGCATTTTGAGGGCATTATCGCCCATGCCACCTTCAACATCTCTGCCGGCAGGATCGAAGGGATCAACAACAAAATCAAGACCCTGCGGCGCAAGGGTTATGGCTATCCAGACGATGATTACTTCTTCCTCAAGCTCTTCGATGTCAGCCGAAAGCCTTACATCAGGAATCCTTCATCCCACAATGTTTATGATTGACCCAAAATTTTCTTGGAATTATGTCAGAACTTGTTATGCCCGGTCATATATAAGTAGAAGCGCTTAAAAAGTCAACCCTTAGCATACCATAATGTTTTTAGGAAAGAAGGTGTCTCCCTTGGTTTAGTGTTATTTTTGTGAGTTTTCCGAATCAACGCATCCAAAGTCTATATTTTAAAAGGAGTATCATTATGAAAAGAGCTATTTCTATGATCATGGTACTTGTATTGGCCC
>CABSGW010000282.1 GCA_902477365.1 uncultured Prevotellaceae bacterium | reverse complement strand
CCTGACGACCTGCGGTGGTGTTGATGATGTAGGTACTCATCGCCTGTGTAGCAAACCACGGGAGGAGTATTCGGTTTATCGCCGTCAAGCGGCAATACCGGATTGCTATATGTAGGATATTCAAAAGTCAAGTCATTCCACGCATCGGCATCGTCCCAGTCGGCCACCATATAATCCACCGTTATCACATCGTCCGGACCGATACGGTTAAGCACCACACAATACTTGTTGCGCTTCACTTGCGGCAAATAAATATCTTTCACCGATTGGTTCCCGTTAATACTGTAAGTAACCCTGACCACAAAACCTTTATGTTCCGTATCTGCCGTTCCCCAACTATTCGGATTACCGGAACCATAATAGTTTTCAAACATATAAAACGGAACGGAAAAAAAGTCATTAAACCCCTTCTTTATACTTTCCGGATCTGTTTTATCAAGCAACTCATAATCAGCATCTGTCATTACCTTTGTCACCGGAGAAGAGGTGGTCAGTAATTCGAATGGACCGTCCAAAGAAGGAACTTCTTTCCACACTGCATCTTCCGGATGGAACAGATAATTATATTGAAGCACTCCTAAAAAATCAATGCGTTCGATACTTAAGTTCATGCCAGCTTCCTTAGCGGCAAAATACATGCCCAGCTTACCTACAACCCGTTCCAGTTCAAATTCCACTGTTCCATTCCACATCAGATGTCCGTTATGCGAACCGCCTGCCGTACTTTCCTTCAGATTATTCGGGTCTATTTTCTGAGACTGCTTGACCGCCATCGGAACCGCACCATAACCACGAGCATTGATTTCTCCAAAATAAAACTTTTCCAATTCATCGCGTGTCATATCCTCCCGAAGAGTTGCAGATGGTCTCAGCATTGCATCCTCATTCGCCACCAGGTAGAACCATACCTCCTGTACAAGTGCAGAATAAGGCGGTAATTCCAAATCCATCCAAAAAGAGATTTTACCTCCTGCATCCGGATTTAAACCGGTAGTTCCACGATAATACCCAATTTGTTTCTGTCCGATAAAAGCATATACGCGCAAGCTCTTTACGGCATTCTCCATTTCAGCCTGTATGTCGGAACCGCCACGGGCATTTACATTCATTTTCACACTGATATTCCCGCCTTCTCCCGTACCGGACACTTTTTCCTCGACACATCCCGCAAGTGCCAGCACACATGCAGCCAACATCAGCCATAGATATATTGTATTTAATGTCTTCATCGTTTTCTCTTTTTAAAATTCCGGTTTCACGTCTACTATGTACCAGTCGGGAACAGTGACCACCGCACCTATAGACTTAAACTCAATGCGGATAGGTATCAGCGCTTCATGTCTGGTCAGGTCTACTACAGGGTTGGCAGCCAGGAAATCGGCCAGATTTACATGAGCAAGGTTCACTCCATTAGCGTCAGTGAGGTCTAAATTCACATTTTCATGATTAGTATGCCTCATTATATTAAAACGTGCCAGCATGGTATGCTTTTCCGCATTATTTTCAGTTTCAGGGTAATAGGTAACAATATTGCCGCATGCCTTATTGTCGAAACCGGTCATAGAAGACAATCCGCTCATGCTCAGCAACGGCCATACCGGAGTGCGGGTAGCGGACTCTACAGGTCCCGTTCCTACTACTTCCACATGGACTTTGTAGTGCGAACTGGCAAAATCCATCTGTTCTTTTATCTGTTGTGCATCACCGGGGATGCTGATTTCTTTGTAAGCATAATACAGAGAGTCATTTCCGACAATCCGTTCGCCACTTATACAGTTTTTATCACAGAATTGGGCAGTTGCCAGACTTTGCCCGTTGCTGACCTCCGTATGATAGGTGTTGCCCACTGTCACAATCCGGTAGTTTCCTATAGGCAGCTTCAACTCTGTGGCTCTTGTTTTTATATCAGCTTCGCTTATCGGATGAGAAGACAGCAACGCACCGTCACTATCAAAAACATACATGTCCACTTTATGAATCTTATCTTGAAAGATTTGGGTTGTACCGTCGCCTACATAACTGAACTCCAGCAGGCAGTTGCCCGGACAGTCACTCATATCTTCTTTGATGCACCCGTTGAGCGAAGCTAAAAACATCAAGGATAGTATGTATTTGGTGTATTTCATATTTTATGTATGTTTCTTAGAATTAGTTGAAAGAGAGAGATGGAAGGGATGTATCAAAACCGGGAACAGTTCCTGTCTCAGTGCCTTGTTTTGATACAATCCCTCCGGTTAAAAAAATTAGTAGAGATTATTTGCCATATTCAGGTTCTACCGGTACAATTTCCCAGTCCTTTACAGTTACAGTAGCGGTAACACAGATAGTAGGTTCTCCCGGATCCAAATCGGTCAAGTCTTCTTCTGTAAATTCCAGGTCTGTAATCTGA
>CABSGW010000281.1 GCA_902477365.1 uncultured Prevotellaceae bacterium | reverse complement strand
ATGACGGTGACCCTGATGCGGATAAGGCCAACGAGACATTTAATTTGCCTCGTTTTGCTTCATTGCAAAATAATAACCGTGTGGGGGCAAATAGCCGTACAGGCTTCTATCTGAAAAAGTATAACGATATTGATTTGGCCGGTTCGAGTGTAGACGGACATGGGAATCTTAATGTCATCCGTTTTGCCGAAATCTTGTTGATTTGGGCCGAAGCCACTTTCGAACTGCAAGGCAAGAATCTGACACAAGCACAGATTGACTACTCCATTAACAGGCTTAGAGATCGTGTGAATATGCATCGTATGAACCTCGACGAACTTAGCGCATGGGGGATGGATCTCGAAACCGAATTGAGAAGAGAACGTCGCATTGAGTTGGCAGGTGAAGGAACAAGATACGCCGATGTGATGCGCTGGCGTGAAGGCGAACTTCGCTTTGGACGTGCCATCACCGGTCCCAGCCTGAAAGTTTGTATGAATGATTTGGGCGCCAACCCATATCCCGATACCGGAGTAGATGAGTTTGGTGATGTTATCTACGAAAAGTCTACCGCGGAAGGCGGAGCACGTTACTTCGACGCAACGAAACATTATTTGTGGCCCGTGCCTAATCCCGAGCGTCAGAAGAATCCTCTGTTAGGACAAAATCCGGGCTGGGAAAAGTAATCATTAAAAAATAGAAACCATGTATTCAATGAAGAAATATTTATTATTGTTTTTATGCCTGACTTTGGGTGTTGCCTATGCGCAAGATACTCTACGGGTGCGGGTAATGACCTATAATTTGAGATTTGGCGAACTGGCATCTTTAGAGGAACTTGCTCATCACATCAAATCCTTCAAGCCTGATTTTGTGGCGCTTCAGGAAGTGGATAGCAAAACAGACCGTAAGCGTACCCCGCATCAGAAGGGGAAGGATTTTATATCCGAACTTGCCTATCATACAGGGATGTTTGGGCTTTACGGAAAAACGATTGATTATTCTACCGGTTATTACGGTATTGGGATGTTAAGTAAATATCCATATATTTCTGTACAAAAGATAATGCTGCCCCATCCGGTCAAAGAGCATGAGAGGCGGGCCATGCTGGAGGGATTATTCGAAATGGGTAATGATACCATTGTTTTTACCTCTACGCATCTGGACGTCAACTCTCAAGAAACAAGGGCGGAGCAAATAAAATTTATTACCGGGCATTTCAAAAATTATAAATATCCTGTAATTTTGGGAGGTGATTTCAACGCGCGTCATTACTCCGAGGCAATACGTGGTATGGATAGCTGGTTTGCTGCAAGCAACGATGATTTTGGAATGCCGGCATGGAAACCTGTGATTAAGATTGATTACTTGTTTGCTTACCCGCAAAAAGGATGGCGTGTGATTAGCACACAAACTGTTCAGTCGCTTTTGTCAGACCATTTACCGATTATTACGGAACTGGAATATGTGAAGGAAGCATCGAAGAAAAAATATTGATACTCACTTATAACATTTATGATTTTCTATGATACATACAATAATCAAGTATTTACTGATTTCAACAACGCTTTTTTTCTGCTCATGCCACAAGCCTAAGACGGATATTATCACCCCCGCCAAACAGTTAATAGAACGTCAGATTGGGGAAAGAGCACAGTCTATCCACTTTGAATATATCGAACCATCCGATGGTAAAGATATATTCGAAGTGATAGCAAGCGACGGCCGGCTTACCCTAAGGGGAAGTAGCTCCGTTGCTATCTGTTACGCTTTTCATACGTACATGAAAGAGGCCTGCAAGAGTATGAAAACATGGAGCGGTGAACATATAACGTCGGTGATGCCGTGGCCCGATTATGAATTGTATGAACAGGTGTCCCCTTATGAGTTGCGCTATTTTCTTAATGTTTGTACATTCGGCTACACTACCCCTTACTGGGACTGGGAGCGTTGGGAGAAGGAAATTGACAGGATGGCTCTTTATGGTGTAAATATGCCCTTGGCTACCGTGGCCAGCGAAGCCATTGCGGAACGGGTATGGCTGCGTATGGGATTGAACAAAGAAGAAATCCGTGAGTTTTTCACTGCCCCCGCACACCTTCCCTGGCATCGCATGGGCAATCTGAACAAGTGGGACGGTCCCTTATCTGATGCATGGCAACAGAACCAAATCGCTTTGCAGCATCAAATCCTGACCCGTATGCGCGAGTTGGGTATGCAGCCCATAGCACCTGCGTTTGCAGGTTTCGTGCCGGAAGGATTCGTGCAGAAACATCCCGACACACAATTCCGGCACATGCGGTGGGGTGGTTTTGATGAAGAGTACAACGCCTATGTATTGCCACCGGATTCACCTTTTTTCGAAGAGATAGGCAAACTGTTTGTCGAAGAGTGGGAAAAAGAGTTTGGAGAA
>CABSGW010000280.1 GCA_902477365.1 uncultured Prevotellaceae bacterium | reverse complement strand
GACGAGACAAGCCGCGCTTCTTTGAAGTTATTCTGTTGTTTATTCAGCCGTCAATTCGATAACGCGGCTTTGGGTTTTACCGGTAGTGAGCAGGTTGACGCCTACTTTCATCAGGTAGTCTCCGGAATAAACACGGTCATTTTGACCGAATGATGCTTTACGTCCCGGCATCAGGTTGATCTCTTTCAGGCGATAGTTACGTGCCGGATCAAGACCTTGCAGCTTCACGGGCAATAATTTTTCGCCGTAACGCGGGAAAATGTCGTAACCAAAGAGTACGGATTTGGTCTTCGCTTCGTTTACATACATCACTGCCATATGATTGGTTTTGTAAGGCGATACCAAGCGGTACTGCGAGCCATCCAATATAACCGGTTTCAGACGGTGATAGTTCTTCACAGCCTCCTGGCAATAAGTGCGTTCGTCTTTGCTGAGTCCTTTCAGGCCGATGTCGAAACCGAGCTTGCACATGGATGCAACGTCGGTGCGGAATTTCACGCTGGTGCTTCTGTTCCAGCTGGTGACATGCGCACACATGGCTTTTGCCGGGAATATTTGTGAGAAACCCCATTGGATGTAAATACGTTCGATGGGGTCGGTATTGTCGCTGCACCAGAATTCGGTGAAGTATTTTAATGCCTCGTAGTCGCAACGGCCACCACCGCCAGCACAGAGCATCATGGGTACGTTGGGATAATTGTCACGTACGCGCTTCATCACGTTGTATACACCGCGTACATGGTCTATGTACAGGTTGCCCTGGTCTTTGCCCAAATAAGCCGAATAAACATTGGTGATAGGGCTGTTGCAGTCCCATTTGAAGAAGGCTATTTCAGGGTTCTCTTTCATGAGATTTTCTACCACGCCATACACAAAGTCCTGCACTTTCGGATTACTCAAATCCAGTACCAACTGGTTACGGTAGTAATAAGGTTCGCGATTGGGGTAGTGAATGGCCCAGTCGGGATGCTTTTCGAACAGTTCACTTTTAGGATTAACCATTTCGGGTTCTATCCAGATGCCGAATTTTACTCCTACTTTTTTGGCAGAATCAACCAGTGCAGGTACGCCGCCGGGCAGTTTGTCGTGTGTAACCTCCCAGTCGCCAAGGCCGGCATTGTCGCTTTTTCGCGGATATTTGTTTCCAAACCAACCGTCGTCCAACAAGAACATGTCTACACCCAATTCTTTGGCCTCGTGCATCAGTGCGCCAAGTTTGTCCTGATCAAAGCTGAAGTATGTATTTTCCCAGTTGTTCAGCAGTGTCATACGGTCGCCCATACCGTCGCGCAACTGGTAACGGCGTGCCCAGTCGTGCAGGTTTCTGCTGGCTTCGCCCGTTCCGTTTGTGCTGAGGGTGAATACAAATTCAGGCGTATTGAACACCTCTTTGGCTTTCAGTTTGTATTCAGACGCATAGGCGTTGATACCCGGTATCAGGCGCAATTTGCCTTCGTTGTCCACCTCGAAGATGAACTGGAAGTTTCCGGTCCACCCCACTGTGCCCAGCAATACTTCGCCACGATCTTCTTCAACGGGATTGTCCAGACCCAGCTCGAAGAACGGTTGCATGAACATGCTGGCGCGGCTACCCAGTTGTGAGTCGAGGATTTTCTTTCCGGGACGCAACGGTTGGCTGCTCATTTGCACTTCCTTAGCCCAATCGCTGCTGAACTCTGTCAGGTAGTAGTTCGAACGGTTCAGGCGCAGCATGGTCGAGGCATAGCGACTCAGCGTGACAGGCTTCTTTTCGGTGTGGCTTATTTCGCTCCATGTCTTGATGACGTTTTCCTTGTCGTAGGCCGCATAGTGAAGCACAACGTTTACCGGGTATTTTTCATCGCGCAGGTAAATGATAGTCTCTGTTCCACCCGGAATTTGTTTCACCTCGTTACGCTCATACGTGAGTACCGTGCTGGGGTTTCCGTCGTTGTGTGTCATGAACAGGGCAGGTTCAAAATAGTCTCCGCCACCCGATGACGGATAGGCTTCTCCTATGGTTGACAATAGGTTTAAATCGCTTTCATTGCGTAGCTTTTCACCCAAGTAGCATTGATATAACCGGCCGTTACCACCAACCTTTAATACGAGGTCAAGGCCGCTGGTGGCAATGCGGATAGTCTTTGTTTCGGCAGCTTGCAGAAAGGCACACAAAGACAGGAAAACAGATAGTAGAATGAGTCTGTTCTTCATAATGAGTTGTTTGATTAGTTTGTGTAATGTATAAAACTGACAACAAAGATACATAAAAAAAAGAACAGACAGGGGACTTCGTGTAACGAAACGGAATAAAAGGGTCTTGTTTCTCTGTGGTGTGAAGTGTGTAAGAGCGGGGAGAGAAACGGACAGCCCAGTCCGTTAAGACGAGATGCCGTGGTCGTTGCAACGACCAC
>CABSGW010000279.1 GCA_902477365.1 uncultured Prevotellaceae bacterium | reverse complement strand
CAGGGGCAAAAGTATGTACAACCAGGCCGGAAGCGTATCGGCATTGCAACAACTACGTAACAAATGTTTGTTCACTGGAAAACAGAACTTACCGGTCGTTTTTTCCGGAGGAAATTGGGGCGCTTTCATTGCTCAAACGGGTTAACCGATTAACTGTGGACAATCCAACTTCGCCACTTCCAGCTAAGAAAAATTGTCCACAGCTCTTACGAACAGACCGGATAATAACCCGATTCTTTTCCTAAATGGTCCACACTATTACTGAATCTTCTGAAACTTCAATACACCATCGCTTTTCCAAATCTTGAATTTATTTAATTCATTATCAGCGGGAATAGGTGTATTTTCATCGATATACTCCTGGTATCTATCAGAATAAATTATCGAAAATACACCATTTTTATCTTCATAATTCAATATATCACAATAACGGCTAAACACCAATTTTGCTGTCCCTTTATTGACAACTACAATCGTAAGCAAAGAAGGATCGCCACCATAAGGCCAACCAAAAAACAAAAGGGCAGAAGCCGTTTGAGAAAGAGGAATCACCTCATAAAGACGAGTACGACCATTAGCTAATGCTGCATCACGCCATAAACCGTCATCCATGATTGAACAAATCGTCTGATTATTGTACATTATCTCTATCTGATTAAATACATTAACCTCTAATTCACCATCCCATTTTCGCAACCGAATTGTATAAAGTGTCTGATTCTGTGTGCGGAACGTTTCTGTAAGGACATCCTTAAAACCTCCTCCTGTCCAATTGGGTTTAACTTCATTATAAACAGGTTTTGCCAAAATCGAACCATCAGCCGCAATGGTAAAAATGTTATCGGCCTTTTGCGCGGATACCCAAAGTACCGGAAATGTCAGTAATAGCAACAAAATGAATCTCCTCATCATAAACATAACTTTAACAACATAGAAAAACAAGTCGGCAACAAACGAGCATTATTGAATTTGCTGAAACTTCAATACGCCGTCACTTTTCCATATCTTGAATTTATTGAGTTCGTCATCTGCAGGCTCTCGGGGAGCACCTTCGTAAGGAATTTCTTGTGTATCAGGAGTATAAATCAGAGAAAATGCTCCATTCTTATCCTCATAGCTCAATATATCACAATAACGATTAAAAACCAATTCTGCTTTCCCTTCATTGACAACCACAATAGTGAGTAAAGGAGGGGTACTGTCATAAGGCCACCCAAAAAACAGAATTGCAGAAGCCGTATTGGTTAAAGGAAGTACTTCATATTGATGAGCACTCCCGTTGGCAAATTCCGCATTACGCCACACCTCTTCATTTTTAACTGAATAGATAATCCGGTTATCATGCCGTATTTCGATCGAATTAAACATATAACTAAAAGGATTATTTTTATCAGCCCGTAATTTAACTGTATAAGGCATTTGATTTTGCGTCCGGATAGTATCCGTAGACAAATCCTTCAATTCCAACATCTCAGGCCAGTTAAATTTCACCTCTTTATAATAAACAGATTTCGTCTGAATCGTGCCATCCGGCGCAATGGTGAAAATATCGTCAACCTTTTGAGCTGACAAACAAAAGACGGACAACGCACACAACATGAAAAAGAATTTTCTCATCACTCACATTTCTTGGAACGTTAGAAAATCATGGAAAAACAAATCGGATATTACTGAATTTTCTGGAACTTCAGCACGCCATCACTTTTCCATATCTTGAATTTATTGAGCTCATTATCTGCGGGGATAGGCGTATTTTCATCGATATACTCCTGATATTGATCGGAATAAGTGATCGAAAACGTATCCTTTTTATTCTCATAGTTCAATATATCACAATAACGATTAAAAACCAATTTTGCTTTTCCCTTATTGACAACCACAATAGTGAGCAAAGAAGGGTCACCACCATAAGGCCAGCCAAAAAACAACAGAGCCGAAGTCGTTTGGGATAGAGGAATCACCTCATAAAGACAAGTACGACCATTAGCTAATGCTGCATCACGCCATAAATCATCATCCATTATTGAATAAATTGTTTGATTATTGTACTTTATCTCGATCTGATTAAAAACATTAGCCTTTAATTCACCGTCCCATTTGCGCAACTGGATAGTATAAGGTGTCTGATCTTGCGTACGGAATGTTGTTGTAAAAACATCCTTAAATCCTCCTCCTGTCCAGTCAAATTTCACCTCGTTATAATAGACTGGCTTTGTCTGAATCGTACCATCAGCCGCAATAGTGAAAATATCATCAACCTTCTGGGCGGACAAACAAAGGACGGGTAACATCAATAGTATGAAAAGAATTTTTCTCATTGTGTCTACTATTTAAAGGAGTAAACTATCATGGAACAACAAACCGCGCATTATTGAATCTGCTGAAACTTCAACACACC
>CABSGW010000278.1 GCA_902477365.1 uncultured Prevotellaceae bacterium | reverse complement strand
GTATTTCTGGCACGAGGCCGACAGATCCTTTAAAATGTCGCCTTTTCCGTTACGGAAAGGAGTGGACATGATGCCGTGTTGGGTATATCTGCTTTGCCACAACACAAATCCGTCGTGATGTTTGACGGTGAGCAACACCATTTTCATGTTGGCGGCTTTCATGGCTTGGCACCATTGGTCGGTATCGAGTGTCTTCAGGTCGAAGATACGCGGGTCTTCCATACCGTTTCCCCACTCTTTGCGTGTGAAAGTGTTTGGGCCGAAATGGATGAAAGCGATGAATTCGTTTTTCAACGCGCTCAGCTGATTGGCGGTCGGAACAATATGTGCCGCCTTTTCAATGATGCGTTCGTGCGTGTCGCCGGCTACGATGGGCAGGGTGTTTTGATAGGATATTTTTCCTTGTTGCGCAAAAGCAGATAGGGCAAACGTGCTTCCGGCCAGTAGGGTCAAAAGAGTCTTAGCAAACTTCATAGTTCGATAACGTTAGTTTCGGTCAAAGGTACAATCTTTTTTCGAGTTGTACAATCGCTTTTTTCTTCTTTTCGTGCATGTGGATGTAGGTGGGGACGGTTTGCCGGTGACGGGATGGTGAAAACAAGATGCCCTTCTTTTTGGAAGAGACTGGGCATCTCGTTCAAAAAAGAAGGGCATCTTTGTGAAACGGTGTCTATACCGAAACGGTCTGTAACCTAGATGAAGAGGTTTTTGTTAGCATGGTCTGCACGTTCCAGGTAGGTTGCGACACCTCCCAGTTCTACGTGATCCATCAGTTCCTCACGCGTTATTCCCATTACGTCCATGCTCATGGTACATGCTATCATCTCTACTCCGTTGCCTTGTGCTTGTGCCATGAGGCTTTCAAGGGAGTCTATTTGTTTCTGCTGCATGAGATGGCGCATCATACGGCTGCCAATTCCCAACATATTTAGCTTGGAGAGAGCCAGTTGGCCACTGTGTTTGGGTAGCATCCAACCGAACATCCGACCGAAAATATCTTTTTGGACAGCAGGTTTGGAACGCTTTTTAATCACATTCAGTCCCCAGAAAGTGAAGAACAAGGTTACTTTTTTGCCGGCAGCGGCAGCTCCGTTGGCAATGACGAACGATGCAAGTGCCTTGTCCAGGTCGTCACTGAATACGACGATGGTCTGGTTGTCATGCCGTTCGGCTGGCGATGCGGATGCGGGCGATTGCACCGGTGCTTGTTTGGAAATGGTGGCGCGTACCTGTCCCTGTTGGTTCTCAATGTTCAGCAGGTTGGCACCGGTCATGTTGCACCAGGACTGCACGTCGCGGGCAAAAGCCTGGTCGGTAGCTGTGATTTGCAGGGTCTCTCCTTCGGCTAGGTCGGCATAATGCTGTTTCAGTTTGAGGATTGGGCCGGGACACATCAGGCCGCAGGCGTTTATTTGCAGGCTTTCTCCGATGGCGGGGGTAGTAGCCTGTTGCGGTTGTGGTGTGGAGGATGCGGAGAACGGCTGTACCGTGATGGGAGCAGTTGCCGTCTGCCATACTTTATATCCGCCCGACAGGTTGCGTACATGGGTGAAACCGTTCTGCAACAGGATGCGGGCAGCCAGGTAACCGCGTAAGCCCACCGCACAAGTCACCACAACCGGGTGTTGCGGATTGAGTGTTGCAAGTTCTTCGCGCAAGTTGTCAACAGGAATATTCCGAAAGCCGGGAATGCTTCCCAACTCATATTCATCGGGCGTGCGCACATCGATACATTGTGTATCGGGCGATAAGGTGGCAATGTCGCGCCACGAGATGGTTTCCACTTTTCCGGTCAGGATATTCTCAGCCACATAGCCGGCCATGTTGACGGGATCTTTGGCCGATGCAAAAGGTGGGGCATAGGCATGTTCCAGTTCGGTCAGATCGTAGATGCTGCCATGGTTTCCTATCACCTGAGCCAGCATCTCAATGCGTTTGTCCACACCGTCGAAACCAACGACCTGCGCACCCAGTAACTGTCCTTTGGGTGAAAACAGTATTTTGATGGTCAGGGGTGTGCTTCCGGGGTAGTAGCCGGCATGTGAGCCTCCGTGGACAATCGTACTTTGATAAGGTATGTTTGCATGGCGTAACAGTTTGGCGTTTGCACCGGCTGCGGCTACGGTCAGGTCGAACACCTTGGCTATGGACGTTCCTTGCGTGCCCCTATAAGTGCGTTGTGCACCGTTCATGTTGTCGGCGGCGATGCGTCCTTGTTTGTTGGCTGGTCCGGCCAGCGGAATCATGGCAGGCAGGTTGGTTACCAAATGGCGTATTTCGATGGCGTCACCTACCGCATAAATGTTCGGGTCAGAGGTTTGCAGGTATTCGTTGACCACAATGCCTCCCCGTTCGCCCAAGGTAAGCCCTGCTTCGCGGGCCAGTTTGTTTTCGGGGCGTACAC
>CABSGW010000277.1 GCA_902477365.1 uncultured Prevotellaceae bacterium | reverse complement strand
GGGTCGTATACACGTCCACTGTAGGGCTGCAACACTTCAACCAACGTGCGAACGATACAAGCTGGCGTGTAGAACTCTCCAGCAAGTTTGCCTTCCGCTTCTGCAAATTTGGAAAGGCAGTATTCGTAGGTACGTCCAAGAATGTCTTTTGAATCACCGTGCTCTTTCATCTGGATGTTGGTGAACAAATCGACGACATCCCCTAAACGCCTTTTGTCTAATTCTGGACGTGCAAAATTTTTCGGAAGAATCCCTTTCAAGCGGATATTCTCTTTCTCTATTAACCGCATCGCATTATCAATGACAGTTCCAATTTCTGCCGTATGAGCGGCTTGGGCAACAACACTCCATCTTGCTTCTTGCGGAACGAAGAATATGTTTTCAGAAGTGTATTCGTCTTTGTCTTCTTCAAAGCCATCGCCTTCTTTTAACAAAGCGTTGTATTTCGCTTCAAATCTATCGGATATATATTTAAGAAAAATAAGTCCCAAAACTACTGATTTGTATTCAGAGGCATCAATGTTCCCTCTCAACAAGTCAGCTGCTTTCCAAATTTCTTTTTCAAAACCTATTTCAGCGGTGTTTGCTTTTGCCATATTATTTATTTTCGTTTATTAATTCTTTTACGTCGATCTTCAGAATCTGAGCTATCTCAAACAGAACTTCCAAACTAGGTTGTCGTCTATTACATACATATGCATTGACAATGCAAAAACTTTTGCCAAGTTTCTCTGCCAGCCAAGTTTGCTTGATTCCTCTTTCTTCAAGCACCTCTTTTATTCGATTCATGGGTTTATTCATCGTTTTATTTTTTACATAAGAAATCTATAGTTAAATCAACCATTAATGCTGTTATTGTAACCCCACGCTTTGTTTCATCATTCTTGATAGACGATTTTACAACAGAGGAAATGAAACTTGTTACTAAATGCAACATCTTATTTATTGGCTTATCTTCCGGCTTGTTGTTAAGTATTGCATCTATACCCTGTAGAGCCGTAATTGCAGCATTTGCTTTTGCGAAATTTTCATTATTTGGTGCAATAGCTTCCGCAAGACTTACTGCATATTTAGACACCGCAAGTATGTCGGAAACTTTAAGTTGTTGCCCCTGTGAATTTTGGTATAAGATTTCTTCTTGTCGAAATATGTGATTAGGCTGATAAAGAATGTTTTGTGCATATGTGTAATGGGTTCGATATATATTGCGAATATTAATCTCATTTTGTAAGGCTTTCAAACATCCCACAATATTCATTCGCAATAATGTATCATCCTTGATGTTATCAATGGATGTTGGTAATATGTCAGGTAAAATTCCATTTGATAGCATTTCCTGCTTAGTTTTACTTTGTACCGATTCTGCAAAATTAGGAATGCCTATATAGCCTGTAGCAATATAGTGATTTATCATTTCATTTCTATCTCCCATTATATACGCTTTATAAAGATTGGAATATGCGATTTCCAATCTTTAAAACTTCATTAGCATGTTGCTGTTCGAGTATATTTATTGCGTTCATATATTTATTGTTTCTTTGTTTGCAAAGATATAAAATATTATGCTATACAAAGAGAAAAGGAGAGGAAAAATCCCCTCCTTAACTCTAAAACCATGTATCAGACATTCAAATCCTTCAGTGCAAGTGCATAATTGGGGCAAAAACCGTCCATGATACACTTCAATCCAAGTGTCTGATAATACTTGTAGTCATCACCTTCGGTGCAGAGGTATTTGTAACCGTAGCGTGGCATGTACTCCTTGAAAAAGCGAGCCAAGTCTTTCAGGCTTTCGGCTTGGTTCTTTTTGAAGTTGCTGCGCACAATGATGATGCTCCAGTCGGGGAAGTTGCCTCTTCCATTGCTGTACTCCCAGAAGCGGATGTGGCAGTCCAAATCACGCTCACGGATGTCTACGCAAAAGCCATTGGCATTTTGCATCACGCTACAACTGTTTCTGTAGCCAAACTTCTCACACAAGTAGAGATTGAAATCAAGAATCAAATCGTTTTGTCCCATAATTGATTGAATTTAAAAAGTTAATAAATAGTGGATTATAAATGAAAGCCTCGCTTGCGCTTAGCCTTTTTCTTTTTCATCAGGCGATTGAACTCTGCTTCTTCTGCGGCAGTGGCATCGTAGGATGAGCTACCGTTTAGCAAACCGAGACTGATGCCAAAGCTATCATCGGAATGGGAAACGCTTTGCTGTACCTCTTCTTTTTGTTGTTTGGATTCCTGTTTGGCAGACTCCAACAAAGATGCACAAGCATTCTCTTCCAGTCGGTTGTCGATATTCAAGTAGCTGAACTCTCGACCTACTTTTGAGCCGGAGAAAGAAAAGCCGTTATGTTCAAACTTGACACCTTGTATTTCGATCTTCTTTTTCATCATGTCGATGTAGGACTGT
>CABSGW010000276.1 GCA_902477365.1 uncultured Prevotellaceae bacterium | reverse complement strand
CACGACGGGTGTCGAATTCGGCAGAAAGATCTGTCAAATCGTAACCGAACTCCATGGGTTCATAATGAATGCCATCGGCCCACTTACCCAACATAGGCATTTCAGCATCAACCTCTTTACCACCATTTCCGGCATACTGGAAATGTTTAAATCCGGTTGTTTTCTCAGGTGTAGTGGCCTTTAGGTCGGTTGAAATACCGGCTGAAAGGCTAATCTCGCTACGTTTGGAATATTCCATGGTTATTTTCATGGTACGGAGCGGACGATAATTCTTACGTGCATGATACATCTCAGGAGACCAATAACCACCAGGGCCTCCATTGTTATATGTATAGCCGTTCTTATAAGGGCAATAGATGAAACCATTATTTTGCCAGCCTGCTCCCCATGAATTGGCTACAATCCATGCACCTACTTCGTCTTTGTCTTTTTCACCGGCTATACCGTTACCGTCCAAATCGAATTCGATACGGTCATCATAACCGACAATTGTTAATGCGTGGTCTGTTTGCTTTCCCCAGCTATATACATAACCTTTTCCAACTACACCAGCCTCGATATTCGCAGGACTACTAGGTATACGATGCCAATCACCGGCACTAGCAACACCAATACCGACAATACCACCAGAATGGAAATCCAAATCACCATTGTGATTCCACAACCAGTCTTTTACCAGATTTCGTCCTTCTTCGGTCGTTACATTAATCGGCGTATTTGAATTATGGCTGATACGGTTACACATGGCATTATACCATTTGTCATATCCTTGCATCCAACCAAAATTATTATCGCTACAATCTTGATTACCAAACAAGCGGGAGTATGTCTTTCCACCATATACCACACTGTTAGGCACACCATTCGCCATAGCCATCACTTCTTTTCCTTGGCCGGAAGCATTTGTTAGCAACCACGTAAAATGAGTTGGATAAACGTTTTCGTCTTTCGACGCATCAGCACCACGGTACGAATTGATTTCATGTGTAAACATATAACCAATACGCGATGCGGAACCACACGACCCCCCGTCCTGATTAAATATCGCAGGGAAGTAAGGTGTTTCAGCATTATTTACATAAGCCGGACGAGCACTTCGTAATGCACGGCCTTCCTTGCCTTTCTTGAGCAAAGAATAATCCGGCTTCAATACGGAGGAATAATCAGGATATTTCTGATAATCCACCTTCACATCGGTTTGAGCCGTAGCTGTAGAGGCCAGCAACATCATACCGAACCAATTGAGATAGTGTTTTTTCATGCAATTATTATAATAAAAATAGTTCCACTAGTGGACAAATATAAGGATTTATTTCGATTCGTTTTAATGAAAATCTAAAGAAAAAAAATAGATTTAGTACTTTTTATAGTTGGACAAAGTGTATCATTGATTCTTTTTACTATAAAACGCCAATGCGGAAGATAGTCTTTTTAACAACTATCTCCCGCATTGGTGTTATGACATTATATTCGATTTTCTATAAACCGCGTCCGTGGCAATTTTTGAATTTCTTACCACTACCACATGGACATGGATCATTTCTGCCTGGTCCCTGTTCCACACGAACCGGCTCTTGCTTTACATTCTCGCGTGTATCTTGAGATGCCGCTATCTGCTGGTTGGGATCACCTAAATTATTCGAACGACTTTCTACATAACGAGGCGTCGGAGTTGGACGCTCAGGTGCAGCCTCTTTGACCTGTTTCGGTTCGCGCAAAGGAATCTGTCCACGCATCAACACACCAATCGTCTGATTGTTTATCTTATTGACCATATTATCGAACAGCGTCACACTTTCGAGTTTGAAAATCAACAATGGATCTTTTTGTTCGTAACTAGCATTTTGTACAGAGCGTTTCAAGTCGTCCAATTCACGCAAATTCTCTTTCCACGCATCATCTATGGTATGTAGTAAAATAGCTTTTTCAAAAGCTTTGATAACGGATTTACATTCTGTATCATAAGCCTCCTTTAGCGAACAAGATATGTTATACATCTGTTTTCCATCGGTTATAGGAACAAGAATATTTTCATACATCGAACCTTGATTCTCATAAACCTCTTTGATAACCGGCATTGCAACTTCAGCCAAACGATCGGTTTTGCGTTTGAAATTGGCCATAGCTGCCTCAAAAGCCTTTTCAAGAAGCGATTCACGTTTCATGTCGTTGAACTCTTCTTCTGTAAACGGTACTTCCATAGCCATAATCTCTATGAAACCTTCTTTACAGCCGACATAATCGTTTTTCTCGACCAAGTTTACACAACGATCCCAAATCATATTACTGATATCCATACCAATACGTTCACCCATTAAAGCGTGACGACGTTTCTCATAGATCACAGTACGTTGTTTGTTCATCACATCATCGTATTCAAGCAAACGTTTACGTATACCGAAGTTGTTCTCTTCCA
>CABSGW010000275.1 GCA_902477365.1 uncultured Prevotellaceae bacterium | reverse complement strand
CTTTTATCAACATCTCGGTATTGCCCCCTTTGCGTGGGCTACCATTAAAAGCTAGTATTTTCATCCTGTTTGTTCTTATGTGGTTCTAGGTGCAAATATAATGATTCGTTGTTGAACACAAGGAACGAAACGAACGAAACACTACGATGAGGGGTGAAATAGGGGGGAGGGAGATCTGTGGGGAAATGCAAGGCGTTGTAACGGACTGGGCTGTTTGTTGCGACGAGATGCCCAGTCCGTGATGACGAGAAGGCGTGTTCGTTTCAAAGCCATTCGGCTGCCAACCGGATTTGGTAGAGGGTTCTTACGGCCGATGGGGCTTATAGGTTGGAATGGATTGTGTGTGATGCTGCTTTTTTTGCTGTGGAACAAAAGTGCTTCTTGGCAAAAGCGCTATATTTGCACTATAAAATCAATAATCCTAACCTAACAATCATTTTATGTTACAAACAGAAACCCAAAGTCAACGTGTTGTGTGGCTTGATGTGGTGCGCTTGGTTGCCATGTTTACGGTGGTATGCTGCCATTCGGCCGATCCTTTTAACTTTTATCCGGGAGAACCACCGGCCAATATCGATGAAATCAAATGGTGGGGAGCCGCCTACGGTTCTGCATTGCGCCCGTGTGTACCGTTGTTCGTAATGCTGACCGGCGCGCTGTTGTTGCCTGTCAAGCAAACGGTTTCCGTCTTCTATAAGAAACGCATTGGACGTGTGTTTTGGCCGTTTCTGTTGTGGTCTGTTCTGTTCAACTTGTTTCCTTGGGTTACAGGCTTGTTGGGCTTCTCGCCCGACGTCATTCTGAACTTTTTCCCTTATTCGGGCGAAGAGGTGTCTCGTCAGGCGTTGTCCGTCTCAATGGGTTATATCGGGCAAATTCCGTTCAACTTCTCGTTGTTGGCCGTGCATATGTGGTATATCTATTTGCTGATAGGCCTTTATCTGTATATGCCCATCTTTTCGGCATGGGTTGAAAAGGCTTCCGAACGTGCTAAACTGTGGTTTCTTGCCGCATGGGGTGTGACCCTTTTCTTGCCCTATTACCGTGAATTTGTCGATCCCTATATCTGGGGTGCTTGTTCTTGGAATGAGTTCAGCATGTTGTACTATTTTGCCGGATTCAACGGATACTTGCTGTTGGGTCACTATTTGCGCAATCATATTCCTTCGTTAAGTAAGAGCCTGTTGTGGGGTATACCGATGTTTATAATCGGCTTGCTGGTGACCTTTAAAGGTTTCCGTTTTATCACCACGCAGGCAGAGTATACACCGGAGCAACTGGAGCTTTTCTTTTATTATTGTTCTCCCAATGTGGTTATGATGACTATGCCGCTCTTTGTATGGGCTGCCCATGTCAATGTGAAATCAGAGCTGGCTGTCAAGGCCTTAACCAATTTGACGGCTTGCGGATTTGGTGTGTACATGATTCACTACCTGTTTACAGGACCAGGTGTGGTCATAGCCCGTGCAATGGGTGTTCCCGTCAGTCTGCAAATCATTGTGGGAGCTATCATGGCTTTCGCCGTTTCTTGGGCGTTGGTTGCGTTGATCCGCCGTATTGCTGGCCGTAAGGCCAAATATATCGTCGGTTAAGTACCGGTTTGAAACGAGGTATCCCCTGAAAGTCTTATATATGTACTTTCAGGGGATACCTCGTTTTAGCTATTAATCGGCCAGGCCGGTTTCCTTTTAGTTCCAGCGATCGTAATGAATGTTTTCTGGATTCCATTTGTCTTTGGGCGTAGGCTGTTCTGCCGGATACCCGATGGGAATCACGTTCAGCGGAATGATGTGCGAAGGTAATTGTAGCAGTTGCGACACATCTTTCACGCGTTCCTCGCTTGGATATACTCCCGTCCATACGGCACCCAGTCCCAGGCCATTGGCCGCGAGCAGAATGTTTTCGGTGGCGGCAGAGGCATCCTGAATCCAAAAAGCCGCCGCGTCTTCCGGTAGCGCCTTATTCAGGTCACCGCAAACAACGATGGCCAGCGGCGCTTGAGCCGTCATCTTGGCGTAGGGAAGTACGTCACCCAGTCGCTGCAACTGTTCGGGATCTTTCACCACAACAAACGCCCATGGCTGTTTGTTTACAGCTGTCGGGGCTGCCATTCCTGCTCGGAGCAGTTGTTCTACTTTGGTTTCTTCAACCGGTTTCTCTTGATAGGAACGGATGCTGGTGCGTGTCAGGATGTTGTTCATAACGGTATCCGCTGTGTCAGCCATCGTGCTTTCGCTGCCGGTGAAGAAGGCTATTTTTACCGAAAGCAGCACAAGGGCTGTAGCCAACAGGATATTCAAAAATTGCGAGATGTTCATGTTTAGTGGGTGTTTTGGGCTACTTTGAACAACGTCCCGGTGGGGCATACAAAACGGCAATAAGGACGTTGGATAATAGCGGATAGTAATAAAAAGACAATGCCGGATACGATGATTATGG
>CABSGW010000274.1 GCA_902477365.1 uncultured Prevotellaceae bacterium | reverse complement strand
CAACTATCTGGACGAAACCAAAGAAATCGCGGCCATCAGTAAAGAATTCGAGCTGCGGGAACAAGATGCACTTTTTGCATACAACAGTACCAAGTCAATGCTCGAAGAACTGGAGAAGCACATGGACAGCAATGCCAAGCAAGTGCTCAAGAATATGGAATTTGTGGACAAATTAAGAGAAGCGTCCAATATCACCAGTAAAATCTCGGAAGTGGAAGCAATGAGCGACTCCAAACAAAAAGATACCGGATCTCTGACAGGTGACAAAAAACGGTTGAGCGAACTTAAACAAGAATTAAATGATTTAACCACTTCCTACGTAAGTCACAAATACACCAAAGAAGGTGCCAGCCGGACCAATATCATCGACCAATGGCTGGAACAAACCCTGTTGTTTGAAAAAGCTAAGGCCGAACTACTAATTGTACAAAATGCCCGTCAGGAATTGAACGACCGCTACGTTTTTTTCGCCCCTGTAGGTACCACCATCAAACAAAAAGAACGCTCCATCAACTTTACGGAGCGCAGTTACCTGACCGTGTTACAGAGCTACAACGAAGCCCTGTTGAGAAAGAAAAATCTGGAAATGACTTCTGCTACATTGAAAGTGCTCAATGAACCGACCTATCCGATTGCATCCAATTCAACCAACCGCAAGCAGATTGTCATTGCCGCCTGCATAGGTAGTTTTCTGATAATCATCGCTCTATTATTATTAATCGAGATTCTTGACAGAACGTTGCGTGATGCAAACCGAACCAAACGAGTGACCGGATTTAAGGTAATAGGAGCCGTTCCCAGCCCCTCCTCTTCCCGTTATGGCGGACTAGCCAAAACCTACGTCCAACTTTCCATCAAAGAATTGAGCAACTCCATACTCCGCTTCCTGACGAAGCGGAAATCCCCCGGAGTATTTATCATCAACCTGTTCAGTACCAGCGAAAACTCCGGTGAAGACATCGTTGGAAATCTGATCTGCGGATATATGCAAAGCCGGATGTTAAATACGAGATTCATCACGTATGGAGAAGATTTTAACACAGATTCTACTCAATACCTGCTTGCAAAAAACATTACCGATTTTTATACCCTGCAAGGAGAAGACATACTGATCGTTGCCTATCCGCCATTGTCGTCAAGCAATATCCCGACTGCACTGTTGCACGACGCTAATGTCAACATTTTGGTCAGCCCGGCAGACCGCGGATGGAAAACCATCGACAAACAACTTTGCGAACAGCTCACGACACAAATGGGTAAAACGGATGTTCCGTTCCGTGTGTGCCTGACCAACGCCAAGCGTGAGGCAGTGGAAGATTTCACCGGACAACTTCCGCCATATACCTTATTACGCAGAGTCAGCTATCGTTTCAGCCAATTGTCACTTACAGAAAAAATCATATTCAATCTAAGTAGAAAAGCGAAAGAGACTGAAGAAGACGATGACGAATAATAAGATAGTGACTTTCCATATCCTGCTTGCTTTACAATTTGTGTTGGTTGCAGCAGGAATGTTAGTAAATATCAAGGTAGGGTTATTCTCTATGATCATTATCTTGTCATTTACTACTATCTGTTTGATACAACTTAACAATGATGAACAAACCAACTGGAAAGCAGGTCAAAACATCATGACCTATATGTTCACAATCTGGTTGTGCTTCTATCTTCTCGAAATTCTTAATCCCAACAACGTGCTGGCAGCATGGAACATCAACCTTACACCTTATGCGCTGATACCTTTAATATGCGCCTTTGTTGTTCCGCTCGTTGTCCGCACAAAAAAAGACATCGAGCTGCTATTAATCATCTGGTCGGTATTCGTCCTCGTCTTTACGATAAAAGGTTACTGGCAAAAAAACTATGGTTTCAGCTCCAAAGACCTCTATTTCCTGCACGTGCTGGGCGGATGGCGTACACATATCATCTGGTCGGGTATCCGCTATTTTTCCTGCTTCTCCGACGCAGCAAACTACGGAGTACATGCCGCCATGTCCGCTGTAGTCTTTGCCATCTCCGCCTTCTTTGTGGAGTCCAAATGGCTACGCATTTACTTCCTCTGCATCGCCGTCGGGGGACTTTACGGAATGGGTATTTCGGGAACCCGTGCAGCTATGGGAGTCATCATGGGAGGAATGTTAATGATAACCGTCATTGCCAAAAATTGGAAAGCGTTATTGGCAGGTATATTCATATCCATCAGCGTTTTCGTGTTCTTCAGTTATACCAATATCGGAAGCGGGAACCAATATATCCACAAGATGCGCTCCTCTTTCCATCCGTCTGAAGACGCTTCCTATCAGGTGCGTGTCGAAAACCGGCAAAGAATGAAAGAGTTGATGGCAAAGAAACCGTTAGGCTACGGCATTGGACTCTCCAAAGCCGGTAACTTCGATTCACGAGAGCAAATGCCCTACCCTCCCGACTCATGGCTAGTCAGCGTATGGGTGGAAACGGGAATT
>CABSGW010000273.1 GCA_902477365.1 uncultured Prevotellaceae bacterium | reverse complement strand
CTGCACATACTGCACCCATGCCGGGGTCCTGCCCTTGCAAACCGGAAACCGCACCGGCGTTTCCACCGTCTGCCAGCCTTGGGGCAGCTCCACAGTGAACTGCCCGGTGGTCTGCTCTGCCCCCAGCGCACCGAACCAGTCGGCATCCAGTGCGTTGTTCATCTTGTTGCAGACCCATGCAGGGCTGAACACCTCGCCTTTTTTGCGGGTACGCTGCTGCTGGGTGTCGGTCTGCTTCATCATCCGGGGCAGCACCACCTCGTAGTGGGTCAGCCTGAGCTGCTGGGTTGTGATCTGGGATCTATCCGTCACCGGCTCGTACATCACCGTTTGCAGTTCTTCCGGTGGGTCGGTTGCCCAGATGATGTTTTTACCGGTGGAGCGGTCTTTTAGAAGTGTATCCAGCACCGCCTGCACTTCCGGTGCGTGAAAGTCGATCAGTTGTTCCAACGGGGATTCCCTCGCTTTGCCTTAGCGTTGCGGCGGAAGTAGTAGTATTCATACTACTTTTGCCTATTACTAGTAACAATCCTACCGCTTTTCCCCTTTTCTCCCTAAAAAGTGCTAATAATATTATTGCATTTAGGAAAAAGTAGGAAAATTCTCTATACTGTGATAGAAAGGTAGGATGTAAAAGCATGATTGGAGAGCGACTGGCTGAACTGCGAAAAATAAACGGCGACACACAACAGGGCATGGCAAACAAGCTACATGCAACGTTGTCTGCTGTTCGTTGTTGGGAACAAGAGAAAAGCTCTCCCAGCCATGAAATGTTGATTGCCATCTGCAAGCTCTACGGCACTTCTGCCGACTACCTTCTGGGCCTGACCGACATCGACCCCTCGGACGAAGCCCGCAAGCAGCGCCAGCGCCTGACCGAAGAAGAACAGAACGAGATGCACCGCTACGAAGAATATTTGCTCTGGAAACGCAAAAAATAAGCCGCCCAGCGAGACCGTAAGGTCGCTGGGCGGTTGTTGTTGTATGTTCTTTGCATCATATCTATTATGTTTTTTAACAGTAAAATTGTATACTTGTGAATTCTTTCGTGGAATTCTTTCATATTATGTGTTATAATACTCAACAATAGAGGAGGTTTGTCGATATGAATAATGGCGATATTATTACTTTTAATACCAAGAAGAACCTTACATATATAAAGCCATTAGGAGCTGGAGGCACGGGTGATACACATTTGTTTCTCGATGAAACAACAGGTATCCAATTTGCAATCAAAAAATATGTTCCAAAAGATTATCGACACGTTGATGAATACTACAATAGATTTGTCGATGAGATTGTCATTCTCTTCAACATCTCGCATCCTAACATTGTACGGATATACAACTATTATCTCTTCCCTGAAGTAAAGACAGGCTATCTTCAAATGGAATATGTTGATGGTACCACTATTGACAAGTTTGAACCTACTCCATGGGGAAAAGATTGGAATGACATATTTCGAGAAGTAATATCAGCTTTTGAATATCTCGAACAACATAATATATTGCACAGAGATATCCGACCAGCAAATATTCTTATCGACAAAAATGAAAACGCTAAGATTATTGATTTCGGATTTGGAAAGCATTTAGAGAGTACAAGCAAGGATGAAAACAGCATCGTACTCAATTGGCCTGCTACGGAAATGCCAGATGAAGTAAAATTGAGTGGAGACTATAATGAGCAGACAGAAATTTATTTCGTAGGAATATTGTTTGAACATCTTCTCAAGGAAGATACTCGGGTTTTTCAGTTTCATCATATCATTGAAAAGATGGTAAAAGTAGACCCTCACCAACGATATGTATCTTTTCATGATATCACGAATGATATATCGGCCGGTGTAATGAGTCAAATAAACTTCTCAAACCGTCAAAAAGAAATATATCGTCATTTTGCAGATATATTGTCGAGCCACATCAATCACTATCTAAATAAATATTCTCCAATCAATAATATATCGGTTACATTATCAAGATTGGAGGAGTTCATTAAATCTTCTTCTTTAGAGTATTATGTTCAAAATAATACGAAGTTGATTGACTGCTTTATCTCGTGCGATTATAATTACAACGCCCAAAGAGATATAGATGTCCAATCTGTAATAGATTTCTATAAAATGGTTACAAGTCTTTCCCCCAGCAAGCAAAAGGTATTGTTTGATAATATTTACGGTCGCCTCTCAACAATTAGCGTACAAATTAATGACGATGAACTTCCTTTTTAATGTCTAGTTCTTTTGAGCCAACAAAGAAAACTTGGGTCGAACAATTCACATTAAAACAAAATCCCACGATTTGCAGGCAGGCAAGTGCTTGTAAATCGTGGGATTTCTTTTTATACCATCTTAAAATGCTCCAACGCATCCACAATGGCATTCTCTTTTTCCTTCAGACACTTGGGTTGTTTGGCATTTTAGGATTTTGGCTTATTGTATCCCTACCTTTGTTTTTCGTCAACA
>CABSGW010000272.1 GCA_902477365.1 uncultured Prevotellaceae bacterium | reverse complement strand
AGCACGGCTGCCACTTGTGCAATTCGCGGATCTTCATACACGGCAAATTTCTTGGAAGCCACGTAAAGAATAACCGCCGCAACCAGCGCTATGGCCCCCAATGAAATTACTGCAATCAGAATTACATTCATAAATTAGTTGTTTATTAATTATTTGTTTTATGTATTAGTTAGTTCATCGGTTTAATCGAGAAAGAGAATTTCTTTCCCAATCGCGACTTGTTCAGCCACAATATATAATAATAAGGTATAAGGAGCCCTAACGAACACAGTGCAGAGACCAGCTCGTCGTGCCACATAGCCATAAAAGCAAAAAGGGAAAAGATTAAAACAAGAAAAGGAAACACAAACGCAAGCAACCCCGCCATTACCCCCATAGACAATTCTCCGACAACCCATACACGGTCGCCGGGCTGATAAGAAGAACTTTCATCTATAACATCGATAAGCTTTTCTTTTGTATCGGCAGAACTGCAATGTCCCTTGATACTGCATGAAGCACATGCTGAAGTTTGAACAATCCTCACCTGAAGATGAGTGCCGTTTATGTTTTCCACAATACCCTGATGTCTTATAGTATCCGCCATTTTGCAAAGTGTGCATTACAAATCGCGGCAAATTTACGCATTATTTGCGAACTGCAAGGGATTAGACTGCTTTTTCTGTGTACGTAAACGCTCTTTTTCCTGTTTTTCGCAGTTTTTCGCTATTTTTTCTTCTGAAAAACAAAAAAGAGCGCCCCGCTGTCAGCGGAGCGCCCCCTTTAATCATTCGCAACAGATATGGTTACCATTTGTAATTGATACCGAAGCTCAACAATTCCTTCACCTGGAAATAGCTGTCGCCTTCGGTCGGTTTGGCACTGTCATCAAAACGGGCATGCACATAAAGTTTGGTGGAGAGATAACGGTTCAGCACAAAATTAATGGTGTTTTCCCATTCAATACGTGTCCACTCGTAACTGGTCTGGAAGTCCAACCGTGAATCCAGAACGATAGAAGGTATGATAGTCCACGAAAGCGTAGGCTGTATTTGAGAACCGAAATTATGCTTGACGCACTTACCCTCGTCCAGGCCGAACTTCACTTCGTCCACCTCTTTATTGCCCACATAGCGCAACATATAGGTCAGCGGAGCAATAAAAACAGACAAGTTAAACTTTTCCTTTTTCAGCTTATAGTCCATACCGATACTGGACGACCAATCAGCGGGTGCAAAGAATGCTGAGACCAGCTCTTCGCTATTCGCCTTGTAACTATGGCAAAACTGTGTTTTAAATTCCGTAGTAATGGTATAATACCATTTGGATGCAGCCTGAATACCCAATTTGCTATAAAGGCGGAACTGGTCGGTGCTTACCAGGTAATCGTGGAACTCATCGGAAGGAGCTGAGTTGAAGCCGAACTTGGCATCCAGCATATTCTCCCACTGGAGTTTCTCCCTATCGTTATAGTTGGCAAACAACTGCAGGTTGGCAAGCAAGGAGTTCGTACTTTCACCGCCCTTATACCAGTTGTCGGAAATATAGTTTTGCGTAATTTGCAACGAACCGTTTCCACCGGTCACCCACCAGTTGGGCTTTTGTATCACGACTTCCGCCTCTTCTTTCACTCTTGCCATGTTCTCCTGGGCAAAGAGTTTCACCACGGAAGGCTTGGAAGAGATTTCCTTTTCGATATTGTCCTTGAAAAGTTTTTTCTTTTTAATCTCTTTCTCGGTCATTACCACCAAGTCCGGACGATTGACGTACGTATTCATCATCACGCGGTCCACAACCCTATTCGCATTCTCTTTCGACAAGAAGCTCAATGTATCGAACGGCAAGAGCTCTTTCGTCATCGCAGGTACAGTATCCGGCTTCTGGAAAGTCCAGTCAACCTGCGACAGGCGTTCCATAGGAGCATAATAATAAGTGGTGGGAACAAACATACGGTAATAGTCCGGATTGTATGCAATATACCGTTCGGGAGTAGCCGGATCGTTCAAATAATCCAACACCCCGAAATATTTTTCATACAGCACAGAGACTGTATCCAACCGGTACCCGTTATCGCAGGGTTTCAGTTTCAATATCCAGTTCTGGCTCCAAATACCCGACAATGTATCCGCATTCTCCGTTGCAGCCCGCTTTCTTGTACTCTTTGCAGCATTTTGGGCTATCACCGGAAAAGAAAGCAGTGCGGCAACCAATCCTATTAAAATACGTCTATTCCTCATACTTTTCTTAAAATCTATATTTGAACGCAAAATTAAATCAAAATGTTCAGATTACAAAAGGTGGAAAGTGAAAGTTTATCAGAACCTTATTACGCACAGATATTCCACTTTTTATAATTGTTTTCACCAAACTGTTATGTACTTCCTCTTTTTTTTCATAATTTTGCGCTTTAATTTTTAGAGAAAACATTTAAAAACAGTATAGCTGTGGGAGAAACAAAGTATATTTTCGTCACCGGTGGTGTTGCCTCTTCA
>CABSGW010000271.1 GCA_902477365.1 uncultured Prevotellaceae bacterium | reverse complement strand
GGGACTAGCCAAACGTCGTCCGTCCTGGTGCACGAAAATACGTTCCACAACCGGGGTGAATTGGATGTAACGACATTCTATTTCCTTGAAGAAGTTGTAAAAATCCAAAGGGTAATCGGCATTGAAATCATTGACAACCGCCAGGGCGTTCCATTCTACTCCGAAACGGTTTAACAGTCGTATTCCGTTTAGAACCTGTCTGAAAGAAGGACGGCCCGATTTGGTACGTCGGTATTCATCGTGAAATTCTTGTGGACCGTCTATCGAGACCCCTACCAGCCATTGTTGCTCCTTGAAAAACCTGCACCACTCTTCGGTGAGCAGGGTACCGTTGGTTTGGATGCTGTTGTCTATTTGTCGTCCGCGGCCATATTTATGTTGTAACTCTACCACCCGTTTGTAGAAGGCCAATGGACGCATAAGCGTTTCGCCACCATGCCACGTGAATAGCACCTGAGGTGTGGTTTGCATCTCAATATACTCCTTGATAAATTTTTCAAGCAACTCGTCGCTCATCACGTGTTTGGGTGTGTGGCGGTACAGGTTGGCTTTCTCTGTATAATAGCAATAACTACACGCCAAGTTGCACAGCGAGCCTGCCGGCTTGGTCATAATGTAAGTAGGTTTGGCAAAAGGTGCATAGGTCGTGTTTGGTTTCATCCTTGTTCGATTGAGTTTATTACAAAGGTACGTATATTTTGTTGTTTGGCTTGCTGGCCATCAGAAAAATCGTTACTAACGATAGTCTTTGTCTGTTTAGTTGCATCTGCCTGATAATACTCCGTCTGCAACCATTAACATAAAAGCCTCTCCGGAAAAGAAAGGCTTTTATGTTTGTTTTGTGCAAATGCTATCTTAGATAGCGGCTTTTTCAATGTCTTTGAAGTATTTGTATGTACCCACTTTCAGTTCGTCGGTAGCAGGTTCGTCACAAACGATGATGCCGTGTTGGTGCATTTGCAAGGCACTGATAGTCCACATTTGTGTGATAGGACCTTCTACTGCAGCCTGCAGGGCTTTCGCCTTGTTGTGTCCGTTGCAGAGAATCAATACTTCTTTGGCCGACATAACGGTACCTACACCTACGGTAAGGGCGTGCAAAGGTACGTTATTAGGATCGCCGCCGAAGAAACGTGAGTTGGCAATCCGTGTGTCGGTTGTCAATGTTTTGATACGAGTACGCGATGTCAGTGAAGAACCCGGTTCGTTGAAGGCTATGTGTCCGTCAGGTCCGATGCCGCCAATGAAGAGGTCAATGCCGCCAACTTCTTCAATCATCTGTTCGTAGTGTGCACATTCTGCTACCAAGTCGGTTGCGTTACCGTTAAGAATATGGATGTTCTCTTTCGGACAGTCAATGTGATCGAACAGGTTTTTAGCCATAAATGAATGGTAACTTTCGGGGTGAGATTCGGGCAACCCTACATATTCGTCCATGTTGAATGTCAGCACGTGTTTAAAGCTAACTTTACCCTCCTGATGAGCCTTAACCAAAGCCTTGTACATTCCCATCGGAGAAGATCCGGTAGGCAAGCCCAATACAAATGGTTTTTCAGCTGTAGGGTTGGCCGCATTTATCTTACTTACCACATAATCGGCAGCCCATTGAGATAACTTCTCGTAATTAGGTTCAATGATAACTCGCATAATGTTAAATATTTTATTATAATAAATTGTGTCGTTCTCTATTATCGCAAAGTTAAAGAAACTTTGGCATACAACAAAATGAATATCTTGGAAAAGCTGTGTTTACGCTAAATCGGTTGTATGGATTAGTGGTCTGTGCTTTTTGTGAGATGATGGGGCGATAACGGACTCGCCTGTTTCGAAACACGAACTGCGCTGTTTGTTGGAACGAGATGGGCAGTTCGTGTTGTTAAGTAACGGGGAACTGATTGTTGCAAATCGGTTCGTGGACATGCGACAGTGTAAAAACGTATGGTGAACAACTATGTGTTTATTAATTTATAGTTCATCGAAGGGGTGCGGACGTATGCTGTGAAATAGAAAGTTTGTGCGGTTTTGATGCAAAAATGGGGGGCGAAAAATTTGCTTGTTCGGTTTTTTCCTTTTACTTTGCAAAATAATATATTTTGTACAGTAACAATGATGAATAGTGGAAAGATCGCGTGTTTGGGCGGCGGGTTGATGATTTCTTTTTCAGGTGTAGCAAACGGACAGACAACCGGAGAGCGTCCAAACATATTGGTGATAATGTGCGACGATATGGGATATGGAGATTTAGGTTGTTATGGACAGCCTTATATTAATACTCCTAATTTGGACCGTATGGCTCAGGAAGGCATGCTCTTTACACAGGCTTATGCCGGAAGTCCTGTTAGTGCTCCTTCTCGTGCATCGTTCATGACGGGGCAGCACAGCGGACACGGTTTGGTGCGTGGCAACAAAGAGTATTGGCGTGGCGAGGTTATGTACGGCAACAACAAAGAGTTTGCCGTAGTGGGACAGCATCCTTATGAT
>CABSGW010000270.1 GCA_902477365.1 uncultured Prevotellaceae bacterium | reverse complement strand
AGCCAAGGCCCAAAATCAATAGTGTAAATACGAGCCATTTCATAAGCATTTGATTTAATTAATAGGGTTTATTCTGGAAAAAACTAACTTTCAATGCGGCACCTTTTTCACTCTTAAAACCGCGTCCTATTTGGAGTTTACCGATTCCTCTTAGTGTGGTTGTGCTGCCGGACTGGAGTGTTATGTCATCTCCTGTACCATTCCACCAATTGGCAAAATAAAAATTATTTCCTTTGTAGGTTTGTTCGCCCGTCATTGTCATCTTCCTGAAATAATAGTCCTTATAAACATCCATTCGAACCGGTAAGGCATTCAATTTGGAAAAACAGGCGGTAACGTATTCAGTCGGAACGTCATCCATGTTAAAATTCAAATAGGAGCTATTGTCCTTTTTGTCGTAGATTGTACCTTCATTACTCAACGTAATGGTATGTCTTCCATCTACAGACAGTGTAACCCAACTTGAATTCAGGGCATGTTCATAGATAGCATTCACTATTTTTGCCGGCTTTTCTGAATATACTCGCATTTCGGGGTCGCCCAACAGACAGGTAGACAAACTACAAAACAGAGCGTGCGGTTGATATTCACCATAACAACAGGCTAAAGTATGGGCTTTACCTAAGCAACGTTCGTTTTCAGACTGAGCCAAATTAACGTAAAAGTCGCGTATCAATACATTTGAAGGACCGCCTACGGCATCCGGATCATAATGACGCAATCCATATCCATCTTGGGTACTACCGATAAAAGCAATTATACCGCTTTTAGGATTTCGCATAAAGGCTTCGCTGATACACGGATCATAATATCCTTCATGATCCGTGTTGATTTTTTCTCGAAAAGAAAATCCGTTGGTGAAACAAGCACTGGTTGTTATAATTTTAGGATAATATGAAACTAATTCACTAGCCAATTCTCTTGTATAAAAAGAATCAACAGGATCACCATTGAAAAGCGGTCCCATTTTATTAACAAAAAGATGATAGTCTCCATGTGACTGGATAAAAACATGCTGTTGCTTACCGCATAAGATATCATGTACATCCTCTTGTTTTATAGGAAGATATTCTATGGAATCATACTGATATGGATCTAAGTTCTGTACATCATATATAGTTTCTCCTTTAATCATTGAGGTGTTCATTTGTTGAAGACTTTTGAATAAGTTTTCACAATATTGTTTCCCGTCATTGTTATTATGTAAAGATGCGCCTATCAGCGATAACGTATTTGGTTTCCAATACAATTGGATAGGTAACCGGGTCCCTTTTTGCTCATAAGTGAGAATTTTATTTACAAAAGTTTCTACATGTTTTACGGTACGTGCAGAGGCTCTTCCCACATAATAAGAGGGAGTCAAATCGAATCTGCCGACTTGATTTCCCCATGTATAGCCATATTTGTCCCCATAACAGGCGTAATATAAGTCGGTAATAGCCTCAAACGTCTTGAATTCATTATTTACTCCCTCAAATTCGTCGAATTCGTGAGAATAAGTAGGAACAATGACATCATCTCCTCCCAATAAAATATATTTAAGCTCGCCGGCAGCAACGAACTGTTGCAAATACCTTTTTATTTTAGCCGCCAGTGTCTGATCTTCCGGCTTGAAAAGCCCTTCTGCTTGTGCAATCTCCTCGACTGTGACAATTTTAGCGCGACAACCTTTCTGGGTTTTCCATGTTGCCAAAGGCTGGAAGGCTTCTTTCAATGCTTCGGAAGTTATAATCATGTATTGTACCGCATTGGGGGAAGGTTTTGCGCTGGCTCTCTTTGTAGGTAAAGAAGCATAAAGTGTTTCCATTTCGGAGCCATTCAGCGCATGTTGTTGGCAATATGCCTTACATTCGTCCAGCGTTAGAACGTGAGGCTGTTCCTGAACCGGATTCTTTTTGAAATGAAGTATGACATTTATTTCCGTACTTACGTAAAGACGTTTGTGCAGGGCATCGTAAGTAAATGGACTTACCAATAAATTGGCCAGGCGATAAGGGCGGAATTGCCGCACGTCAACACACTGGACGTATGCATCGTATGTCTTTTCCATGTTGTAATGGTAAACCGGAATGGAATCCGGTTGTATATTTCCCGGTACAATTGCCTTTGCGGCCTCTAAAGTAATCCCCTCGGCCAATAAGGCATCGACTTTTTGTACTTCCACACGTTCAATGTCTTGTTGGTAAGGAAGTAAGATACGTACCATCTTGTAGGGTAAATTGGGTACATTTGCATTACATTTTGCATGGTATGCTTGCTTTCCGAAACGGATGGCAGACAGTCCGTTTTCGTCTGTCGCCAATTCATAGTCGGATAAATTATGGTTGAGAATATAGTTCCGGCTACCTTGTGCACTGACCGGTAAAACCGTCAGCCATACAAACAATAGGAATAAATAGTGTTTCATAGTGACCTCCCGTCTTTATTTCACTTCCAGTTTTTTAGTGTCGACCAATTGACCGTCAGCTACCAAAGAATAAAAATAAATTCCCTTATTCCATCCGCCTACCGAGAGTGTATGAT
>CABSGW010000269.1 GCA_902477365.1 uncultured Prevotellaceae bacterium | reverse complement strand
ACTTCCAAATTTTAGAAACAGAAAAATGACTTGAAAATGGCATAAAAGTACTCATCACATTCTGTCCCGATAATCCTCATAACCGTATTGGCGGTACATTTTCAGTTCATTATTACTGTTCAATAACGCAATAGAAGGATGAGCAATACCATTAAACATATTGGTTTTTACCGTAGTATAATGTATCATATCTTCAAAAACCACTTTATCTCCCACCGACAATGGCCTATCAAAACTCCACATTCCCATAAAGTCTCCACTTAAACAGCTATTACCACCTAACCGATAAGTATTGGATGCATCATCCGTTAACTCATCTACCATACGCGCCCCTCTGACTACCGGTTGGTAAGGCATCTCCAAACAATCCGGCATGTGGCAAGTAAAACTGACATTTAAGATGGCAGTCTTAATGCCTCTGCTTTCTACCACATCCACCACATCTGAAACCAATACGCCAGTCTGCCATGCAAAAGCCGATCCCGGCTCTAATACAATCGATAATTGGGGATATTTAGCCCTCAACTCGTTTAAAATCTTTATCAGATGATTTACATCGTAATCTTTGCGCGTCATCAAATGCCCACCACCTAAATTCAACCATTTCAACCGAGGTAACCAAGCTCCAAATTTTTCAATCACGTGATTCAAGGTATGCTCCAAAGCGTATGAATCACTTTCACAGTGGCAATGACAATGGAATCCCTCTATACCTTCCGGCAATTCCTCGGGAAGCAAATCAGCAGTCACACCAAAACGAGTCCCCGGCGCACATGGATCATACAATGCCGTTTCTATCTCCGAATATTCGGGATTGATCCGCACACCCATCGACACTTGCTCATCTGGATGAACGCTATTCCATCTCTTCACATCGGGTGCAAAACAAGCAAACTGGCTCAAAGAATTAAATGTCACATGACTACTACAAGCCAAGATCTGACCAAAAGTACTTTTCTCATAAGCAGGCGAATAAGTATGTGCCCGACTTCCAAACTCCTCCAACGCCAAACGTGCCTCATAAGGAGAACTTGCAGTGGTATGACGAATATACTCACGAAATATCGGGAAAGATTTCCACAATGCAAAAGCCTTAAACGCCAATATAATCTCTACCCCAGTCTGTTCCATCACGCCTTGAATCAACTCCAAATTATGCCGCAACTTTCCTTCTTCCATAACATAGCAGGGCGAAGGAATTTTATTTATCATCTTATCATCCATAGCTTATGAAAACTCTAAAAATCCCAACCAGTGACAGATGAAGCACCGGTTGAGATTTTACAATTCTATAATTTATTTTCCTCAGAGGAAAGAGCATCTAATACATATTTTCATGATCTCCCTCTCTTAATGCTTACATAATACCTTCTTCGCGCAATTTTAGTTGCCATTTCCAAGCTGAAGACAATGCATCTTCCAATGAAGCCTCCGCTTTCCAGCCCAATACTTTATTGGCCTTGTCCACGTTACCCCATACTTTTTCAATGTCACCTTCACGACGGGCTACTACCTTATAATTAAGTTTCACACCGGTACACTTTTCAAAAGTATTAATCAACTCGAAAACAGAAACACCATTTCCTGTTCCCACATTAAATACCTCTACCGGTTCGTCTTGCTTACCACTCAAGATACGTGCCATTGCACAAACGTGAGCTTTCGCCAAGTCAACCACATAAATAAAGTCACGGATACAAGAACCGTCCGCTGTATCATAGTCATCACCAAATACGCTCAGTTCTTTACGGATACCGATAGCGGTCTGTGTCAGGTAAGGAATCAAGTTGGCAGGTACACCATTCGGCATCTCACCTATAATAGCCGTAGGATGTGCGCCAATCGGGTTAAAGTAACGCAACAAAATAGCTTTAACAGGAGCGCCACTCTTCACGTAATCCTGAATAATCTCTTCATTAATCTGTTTTGTATTGCCGTAAGGGCTTTCAGCCTTTTTAATCGGAGCCATTTCCGTTACAGGCAAATTCTCCGGATCCGGTTGTCCATATACGGTACAAGAAGAAGAGAATATAATTCCTTTCACATCGTATTTCGGCATCAATTCCAGCAAATTAATCAACGAATCCAAGTTGTTGCGATAATACATCAATGGCTTCTGCACCGACTCACCTACAGCCTTGCTTGCTGCAAAATGGATGATACCGCAAATACCCGGATATTTTTGGAACACACCTTCCAAGGCGGGGTAATCCAAACAATCAACATGTTCGAACGCAGGACGAATACCTGAAATTTTCTCTATTCCGTCTACGACATCTGCACTTGAGTTTGACAGGTTATCTACAATCACCACATCATAACCGGCAGCCTGCAATTCAACTGTCGTGTGCGAACCTATAAATCCGGTTCCTCCTGTTACTAAAATAGTCTGTTTCATATATTTGTTAGGTGTATAAATATTCTTGCTACAAAGGTAGCAATTTGATTTCAATACCCGAATAATTTAGCTTTTTATTTTAACGAAAAGCTAACAGAAATCCTACTAAGTCCTTCCGTTCAACTCTTTTGTTTCAAACCGCATCTCTCCC
>CABSGW010000268.1 GCA_902477365.1 uncultured Prevotellaceae bacterium | reverse complement strand
GACCAATCTGATGACACACCGTGACGCATTCTGATACATTGCAGTTTGCTGTATAAACCGCAAAACGTTCCGTGATACTTCTACAAAACGTTTTGTGATGGTTTAGCAGCCATTAACACAAAACGAAATGCGATTTTTTATAAACCGCAAAACGTCTTGTAATGCTTTTCCAAATCGTTTAGTGAGTATTTTACATCTGCTAATACAAGAATAACGGCAATTTTGTTATTCATTTTAGTGCCGTTTGAATGGTTATTAAAAGGCATTTAATGAGAATTGAGCATGAATGTATTCTATAATTTAAAAAAAATAGTGTTTGGGTAAGATGCTAATAATTATATACGACAAAGAGCCTGCCGTTTTTTAACAGCAGACTCTTTTTTATACAGGAAAATATGTAAGAGAGTAGTTTTAAAATTTGTATCCTACGGTAATGCCTATATTCGCATTGTGTGGGGCATTTCCATCCATGATCTTGCAAAATCCGAGTTGGGTGTCAAGCCCTACCAGAATTTGTCCGAATTCTACACCTAGTCCGATGTTCCATCCTGCATCAAATCGGTTGTATCCAAGTCCGTCATCACCGAATGTGTCAATTTTCTCGTCAGCATTTATACCGACATTACCAATGGAGGCCTCGCCGTCGAATTTAGCTTTTCCACCTACGCCACAGGCAAGATATGGTCCTGTCGCAACCACTAAGTTGGTGTTGTTTGCAATGTTGAAGCGGAATTGTACATTGATGGGGAGTTCCAGATAAAGCTGGTTGATTTTTACATCTGCATCAGCATCCACGATACCTTCGTATCCTTCCGAATACTTTGCACCTTTCTGCGAGAAAAACAGTGAGGGTTGCAAGGAAATGATGTCGGTGAACTGATATTCCATTCCGACACCAAGACGTACTCCGGGTTTGAATTTGGAGTGATCCGAGTTGTCGCCGATATAGCTGCTGAGGTTAAGACCGGCTTTTACATTGAAAGACAATTGCGCAAAACTCATCGTGCAAAACAGCGCAAATAAAACGGTTAAAACACTTTTTTTCATCATAATTATAAGTTTAAAATCAGTTAGGTTGTTATTTTGAAATTTCCTTTTCTTTTTTTTGTATAATGTTGATAAAAGAAGAACTGATGATACCGGTAGGAATGGCTACCATAGCCACGCCTACCAGGCAGATGATACATCCCAGCAACTTCCCTAAAGGCGTAACCGGATAAATGTCTCCGTAACCTACGGTGGCAAACGTGATGATAGCCCACCATATTCCGTCTCCGATATTTTTGAAAACTTCGGGCTGAGCACCTCTTTCGATATAATACATGAGGATGGCTGAAAAGCAGATAGTGATGAAACTTGCAGTATATGCAGTTTCAAGTTCCTCTTTTACGGCTGAGAGCGCCCGGCCGATAATCCGGAAAGAACGAGAGTGCCGTATCAGTTTGAAAATGATAAAAATATAAGGCAGGATGATGACATGCACCACTTCCGTATCCCAATATATATAGGTAAGGATACAAGGTAGCACAGCTACAAAATCTACAAATCCATAGAAAGAGAATGTGTATTTCAGACGTGCTTTCACAGCCTTTCTGCCGGGATAAAGTGCCGGTGCAGATAAGATACGGGCTATGTACTCCACTAAAAATACGAAAGAGGATACATAGGTCACTCCGAATAGAGGCAACCTGTATGCGGCCATTTCCTCATACGAACTTCCGATGATTGCTGCAATGGAGATAAGGATAAAGAAAAGTACGAAATAATGTACATACTTTCTCCCTAAAAATCGCTGTATCAATATATAGAGTTTCATTACGGATAAATTTGTATGCGGGCTTTGCACCGTCGTTTTTTAGTTTAATAATTTTATTGTACGGTACATGGTTCTGCCTAATGTTTTCAACCAAAAAAACAAAACCTTGTCCGAATGCAGAAACGAAGGTAGCAATATATTTATTGTTTGGAAAATAAAAAATGGTATAAAAAACATTCATCGACTGCTAATCGGAAAAAGTGAATACTTTTGCTGAAAATATCAATATTAATCTTACTGTATACAGCTAAAAAAGAACAAAAAGAGCAATGTTAACTGTACGAGAATTTGGACTACGGACGGAAATCCATACCTTTGTTCCCATAATTCTATTTTGTAAATGATAATGAAAAAAGTAATTTGTTTATTGTCGCTATTGGCATGTTTATTTCCGGTTACCGGCATGGCGCAAGGCTTGCATTTCGGCTTGAAAGCAGGTGTGCTTGGCAACAAGGCGGATATTCACGGAATGAGTAGTCAGATCAAGGAAGAGAATCAGACCGGTTTTCAGGTAGGTCCCATGTTGCAATATCAGACCGGTTTTTATGGTCTTGCTCTTGACTTTTCCTTATTGTATGTGCAGCGCGGTGTGAAACTTACCAATACTGCCAACGGTGCAAGTACCGATGTAAAAACGCAAAGTATTGACATCCCTATTGAGCTGAAATGGGAGATGGGCATATCAGACAATTTTGACCTATTCCTGGGGGTGGGCCCCTCTTTTTCTTTTCTGGTA
>CABSGW010000267.1 GCA_902477365.1 uncultured Prevotellaceae bacterium | reverse complement strand
GGTATTTTGTGGTCTACAGCCATATTCTTGGCCATTGAAAGTGCGAAGGCCGTCTTTCCCATAGCCGGACGTGCGGCCAAAATCACCAAATCAGAGTTCTGCCATCCACTAGTCATTTTATCCAACTGGTCAAACCCGCTGGGCAATCCACTCAATCCATCGCTACGGGCGGCAGCTTTTTGCAACATGTCATAGGCTTCTTTTATTACAGGGTCAATCTGTGTATAATCCTTTTTCATGTTCTGCTGCGAAATTTCAAACAATTTCCCTTCAGCTTCCTGCATCAAATCGTCCACATCCTGTGTCTGATCAAACGCCTTCGTTTGTATCCCGCTAGTATAGGTTATCAACTCACGGGCCAAAAATTTTTGTGCAATGATACGAGCATGATATTCAATATGTGCCGACGAAGCCACCATACCACTCAGTTGTGTGATGTAGAACGGTCCACCCACATCGTCCAAATCGCCTGTACTATTCAGTTTCTCCGTTACAGTCAGAATATCTACGGGCTTTTGCTCCAAATTCAACGAGCGGATAGCTGTGTAAATTAACTGGTGACGATGTTCATAAAAGCTCTCAGGACGCAGAATCTCACTAACCAGTGAATAGGCATCTTTCTCAATCATCAAGGCTCCCAAAACGGCTTTCTCCAATTCGGTTGCTTGAGGCTGCAAATGTCCATACTCATCTTCGGTCGGAACTCTCTGTTTGCTCTTTTTTGTTGTTTTTCTTGCTTCAGGCATGCTAGTCTTTATTACATTGCATACAAAAGTACAAAGAACTCGTGGAAAAACAGCAGAAGCTATAAAAATAAAGCAAACAATAAACCTATCTCACAATTTTCCATACTTGTTCGGACAACAGCATCTCATTATCTGTGTTATACCAACCAATGATTGTACCATAATGGTTACATCCGCATGTACAATCTCCTTTTCCCTATTGTCAACAATCGTATTTTTCACTACTATTATATTAGAAACCTTTCCGCGCTGGTTTGTCACTTCTACCAAAGCCTTCACCCTTGTTTCTTTCTTTTACAAATCCACTTCACTGGTAACAAATGTTCCCCATTGCGGAATGTGCACGGGAGCAGTACGGGGCAACCACACGTTTTTGGAAAAGATTGTACCTGTCCGTCATTAAAATCCTTTTTCGGACAAGCAGCATACCCTTTGGCAAACAACCAGTCCTGATCCAACAACTCCCTTTTTCCGCTGTGACTGAGCTTCCATCCATAAAACCGGAAGCAACAACATCACTATAAATATCAATCTTCTCATCTTTTCGTCTTATATTTAAAACTAAAATTCTAAATTTCAATACCCTGAAGCTCTCTGTAAATCGAATGATTCAATCTTCTTTCCATGAACAAGACGGAACAATGTCCAACTATTACCATCCTTACCGGCCTCTAACCGCCAGTCGTAAACCGGATTTCGAAGTAGTTTTTTAACATGTCGAGGAAAAGCATTCGCAGCACGGGCGTCTTGCCAAGTACGAATGGCTTTGAATATGGCGTCTTTCTGCGGACAACGTTCCACATCGTCCTGATTGATTACCAAGAAATAGGTTGCTCCATACCCAACTGAGATGGCCTGTATATGTTCATATTGCTCTACAGTAGAAGTATCCTTGATACCAAAATTGCCACCGAATGAAACCGGATAATAATTCGAATAGGTTACGTCGCGCAAATCCTTACCCTGACTGGTTGTACTGCCCCATTCACGAGTGTCAAGATCGTACAGATTACGTCCGCCTCCAACATTCCAAACGCTTTGGTAGTGCCAAGAACCCTCCGACAACGTAGCACCTGAAAAACGGATATAGGGAACTCCCAACTCTTCAGCTTTACCAAACATTTTGCGAAAAAAACGTTTGGCTGAATAATAGCCATGACCATTATTGAACAGAAACTCCTGTCCGTCGAAATCATAAAGAGTTACACCACTATTGGCCGCAACTTCAGCATAATATTCCGCAATCTTATCCTGAAGAGCTAAATTCGGAATTAATCCGTCATAACCATAATTGATAGTTACCTGCAATTTATAGACAGCCTCATTGGCCTCATGACTAGTAGCTTGCGTACCCCAATATCCACGGGTGACATGTTGCAGGGTATAAGGTGCTGTTTTTGAAACTCCCAGATAATGGATCAGTTCTTTTCCTATTTTTATAATATTCAAATTCTTACAATGGCCTTCCCAACTAGCTATTTCTTCCAAATACTGCGGATCGTCCACCACAATCAATGTATCCTGTGCCGAAATAGCTTTCATCAGCGTGCGCTTTTGCTGATAACACAAGCTATCGCTGGGGACAGGGCTGGCATCGAGCGTGCCGGGAGCTAGCGAATTAGTAATGCAGACACGTCCCAGCATAAGTCCCTGTGCCGCTGCCAAATCGGCAAACTCACGATGTGACTTATTCCCTGATACAAAACGGAAGGGTTTCTTGTCCTGGTCCTGACCATCCAAATAACCTTTATTGGCACGATTTGGACGTAAAAATCCTTGATCGTAGGCATGAATTGCCGGAAAACCCAAGCGGG
>CABSGW010000266.1 GCA_902477365.1 uncultured Prevotellaceae bacterium | reverse complement strand
AAGTGCGGCAACGGTATATCAGAACAAGACGTGCATGTGCGTTCTTTCCCAGCCCTACAGGTATTGGCTGAAAAGATGTGGAAAGGCAGCAATAGTCAGGTTTCTTTTGAACAGTTTGAGGATTTATGTCGTCAGATGCCCGAAGCTCCCGGCGTGAATCTGTTAGGCCGGATACCGTCAGGTGTATGTCAGACTGCTTCTGGTGAAGTGCAACTTACCCCTGCCAGGGAAGTCTGTGTGCTAAGCGGAACCGATTCTATTTCTACTGTGTTACAAGAAGTGGGGTATCCGTATGCTGTATCTTTCAAAATTTGTCCCGATGAGAATGCTTCCAATAGTTCCATACTATTCAAGGGACCTCATTCTGTGGTGTATGCCAATTGGGAAAACAAAGGCTGCCTGGCTTTCAGTCGTGACGCTATACATTTGTGTTTCATTCCTATCATTTGCCCGAAGGTGTGTGGAGTGATATTCGTATAGAAGGTGATTACAAGGGGACTTCCCTTTATGTGAACGGTAAGTTGCAGGAACGTCTGGAAGGCCGCACCAAGAAAGTCTATCGTCAGCAGTATAAGCGTATGGAGTATATGGAGTATCAGGAGACACTGATATTTCCCTTACAACAAATAGGGGATGGCTTGAACGGTTTTAAAGGAAAGATTAAAAATGTAGTGTGCAAGCAGTTCTGAGGGAACGTTTCTAATGTTTTTTCCTGTCTCTTTGATTCGGAAATTTAAATTATTCATTTATATATAAACCTATAAAATCATTATTTGTATTATGAGAAAACTAGTATGGTCAGTGCTGGCAGCAATGGCAATTTTTTTGTCTGGCTGTACTGATGAAACTGAGTCAATGTCTTCGTCAGAACATACTGTAGTGCATCTGATTCCTGATGTGGATGTGTCTACTCGCGGGCTGACAGCTCCTCAACAGGTGAATGGTTATCATTTACGTTATATTCTGGAAGCTTATGCACAGGAAGCAGAAGGTACTTTGGGTGCAAAGTTAATACGTCTCTGCCAGACATCTTCTACTTTTGAACTGGAACTGATGCCTGACAAAACCTATACTTTTCTGGCTTGGGCTGATTACGTAAGTAGTGGGATGGATAATGTGAAACTGAATAATGTAAATGATGAATTCTACACCACCGCTGATCTGCAGAATGTGTCTATGAATACAGCCAAGTGGGCTTTGAATACAGCTGCTAAAGATGCTTTCTGTGCTGTGAAGAAAAACATCCGGGCAGGTGCTCCGATTGAGCTGTCCTTGAAGCGTCCGTTGGCTATGATGAACATCAGGACGAAGACATCTGTTGAAAGAACCAAGGCTGTACAAATCAGTTATCCCAGTGTCTATACAGCTTATAATGTGCTGGCAGCTGATGTTACGGGAAAGGCAGGTAAGCAGACATTTGTAGCACCCGTTTTGACTGACGACGGCAATAACCGCATAGCTTATGACTATCTGTTTGTTCATCCGTTGGCCGATTCCGATAAATACAAACAAGGTAGTAGTTTGTATGACGTAATTATCAATTTATTTGACGTGACTGAAACGGCTGATACACCGGATGCATCTTATGAAGTGGAATCTGTGCCTTTCTCTCCGAACTATCGTACCAATCTTATTTGTTCGGATATAGCAGAATCTGAGGTACAGACGCAGGTAAGTGTCTCTGTGGATACGGCTTTTGAAACTCCGGAACAGACTGCTTCCAAACAGTTTATCAATAGTTCATATATCCGTACCAGTTTCTATGAAACCGGCCGTATCTTTACCAAAGGGTTGCAGACTTGCAATGATTTGATTTATCTGGTAGCCAATCCCTATTTTGGCGGTCCTTTGTATTTTGAAATACCTGAGAGTACTTTCTCTTTGTCTGCTGGTACTACCTGGATGGCTGGTTATGCAGACCGCACTGGTGTGGTCTCACTGGATGGAACAGCGCAGCTGGATGTGAAAGCTGATATATTGAATAAAGCCATTGGTGAATTTCCGAAATTCACATTCGCTACGTGGGTGTATATCGATGAATGGCATGCAGGAGCTTTCCTCTTTAAAAAACAGAATGGGAACAATGCCCCAAAGGTTGGTTTGAAATTAGGTGATACTGTAGGCAAGTTGACTTTCTTTGTAGATAATACAACCCATACCTATACTACAGCCTCGCTGCAAACAGGTGCTTGGCATCATGTGTCGCTGGTTCATGATGGAGTAGCCCAAAACACAGAATTGTTTGTTGATGGAGTTTCTGCAGGAAAAACAACGGCATTTCCGAAACTTCCATTTATGAATGCCTATTTTAATATGTATTTGGGCACTGGATTGAAAGGTAAGTTGGACGAAACTTTCTTTAGTATGTTGCCGATGTCAGCTGCTGAAATCAATGAGGTAAAGACCGATGGACTGAATTTTGGGAACTGGAATCACACCAAAGTACAGGCTTATTGGAAATATGATGAAGAGCAAAATCCAGGAAAGGATTCTCATAGTTGGGTAACTATTATGGAAGATGTCCGTTCGAAGTTGACCGGCAAGGATATCAAGTTCCGTTTGGGG
>CABSGW010000265.1 GCA_902477365.1 uncultured Prevotellaceae bacterium | reverse complement strand
ATTGAAGAGGGTTACGACTTGTTCATCCATCGCGTGAAGGACGGACGCAAAATGTCGGTCGTACAGGTGGAGAGTCTGGCCGAAGGCAGGGTTTGGACAGGTATCCAAGCTAAGAAAAATGGACTTGTCGACGCACTGGGAGGACTGGATGACGCTGTCCGCATTGCCGCACAACGTGCCAAAACCACCCAGTATAAAAGGGCGTACTACCCGGAAGAAAAACCTTGGTACGAGCAACTGATAGGTCAAAGCCGCAACCGTTTTCTAGAAAACAAGGTAAAAGAATCTGTCGGGGCTTATTTCCCGCTGTTACAGACATTGGAATCCATTGAGAAACAAGATCCTATCCAGGCACGTATCCCCTATCTGCCCAACATACGATAAGCCATGATCAGCCGAAAACAACTACTTTTATATTGGCCATTGCTCCCCTTTTCCTGGCTTTACGGACTGGCGGTTTGGATACGTAACTTGCTGTTCAAATATCACTTACTCCCGTCCCGACGATTTGACCTACCCGTGATCTGCATAGGAAACATCACCGTTGGAGGAACAGGAAAAACGCCTCATACAGAATACCTTATCCGCCTATTACAACCCGCATGCCGCGTGGCTGTTTTAAGCCGAGGTTACAAACGTGCAAGTAAAGGATTTGTACTAGCCACCCCTAACACCTCCGTCAAAGAGCTTGGTGACGAACCATTTCAGATGAAGCAAAAATTCGGCTCAAACATTCTGGTGGCCGTAGACAAAGACCGTTGCCATGGTATCGGATTGTTACAAGGCGACCCATACAACCAACCAGACGTTGTGCTACTGGACGATGCATACCAACACCGTTATGTACAACCCGGCCTTACGATATTGCTGACCAACTACCACCGCCCCATCTACAAAGATCTGCTGCTACCGGCAGGGCGATTGAGAGAGTCGGCCAACGAAAAAAAACGAGCCCAGCTGGTCGTTGTAACGAAATGCCCAGTCGATTTGTCCGAGAAGGGCATGCAGGAAATAGAAAAACAGTTGAAGTTACGTCCCGATCAAAAATTATTTTTCAGTACCTTCCGGTACGGAGAAACTTACCAATTGTTCGGCACACACACCCTGTCTCTTTCGGCCATTACCCCACAGTCGCACCTGCTTCTGTTAACGGGTATCGCCACTCCCAGACAACTGTTGTACGATCTGCGCACCCACACTTCGCACATCACGTCACTGGCTTTTGGAGATCATCACGCTTTCAGTCCTTCAGACGTAGACCGCATCAATGAGACCTACATACGCCTGTGCGAAGCAAACCAAACACTCATTTTCACTACCGAGAAGGACGCAACGCGCCTACAAGCCCTGAAAGGTTTGAACGAGGCTGTCCGTGCCAACCTGTATGTACTGACCATCGAAGTGACTTTTCTGCGCAACCAAGAACAAGCATTCAACACCCAAATACAAACCTATGTTCGCAAAAATTCAAGAAACCGCCCAATGGCTTAGAGGCCAACTAACCGACATTCCCACAACGGCCATTATCCTGGGAACAGGACTGGGAAAACTGGCTGCCGAAATCCAGATAACCCAGGCATGGCCCTACAAGAACATTCCCAATTTTCCCGTATCGACCGTCGAAGGACATGAGGGTCGCTTGATTGCCGGAAAACTAGGAGAGAAAACAATCATCGCCCTGGAAGGCCGCTTTCACTACTACGAGGGATACGACATGAAAGAGGTAACCTTCCCCATTCGTGTGCTACACGATTTAGGCATACGTACACTCTTTGTGAGCAATGCGGCCGGAGGCACAAACCCTCAGTTCGGCATTGGCGACATGATGGTCATTACCGACCACATCAATTACATGCCGGAACACCCTTTACGGGGTGCAAACTTCCCTACAGGGCCACGTTTCCCCGACATGAGCGAAGCATACGACAAGAAACTCATCCAAGAAGCCTTTGCCATTGCCCGTGAAAAAGACATTCCCCTGCAACAGGGTGTTTATTTGGCAACCAGTGGCCCGACTTACGAAACACCCGCCGAATACCGCATGTTTCGCATTTGGGGAGCTGACGCCGTGGGTATGAGTACCGTACCCGAGATCATTGTTGCCCGTCATTGTGGTATGCGCTGTTTCGGTATCAGCGTCATCACCGACCTCGGTGTAGACGGTAAAATAGTAGAAGTGAGTCACGAAGAAGTGCAACGTGCCGCCAATGCATCGCAACCACTCATGGCCGCCCTGTTCCGCGAAATGATTAATCGCTTTTAAGTTTACCGGTCCAAGTCATCGTATTTTCTTACTTTTGCATCTTCAATTCCTAATTTTACATGAAACGTACCGAAATAGCCACGTTGGGCGAATTTGGCCTCATCCGCCATCTCACCCAAGATATTCAAACCAACAATCCATCTACACTGTGTGGCGTAGGTGATGATTGTGCCATATTGTCTTACCCCGAAACCGAAGTACTGGTAAGCTCCGACATGCTCATGGAAGGGATACACTTCGACCTTACCTATGTACCCCTGAAACACTTGGGATATAAAGCGGCCATGGTGAACCTTTCAGACATCTATGCCATGAACGGAACACCACGGCAACTGGTTATAAATCTAGCC
>CABSGW010000264.1 GCA_902477365.1 uncultured Prevotellaceae bacterium | reverse complement strand
TATGTTGCATTACAAATTCAGAATATGAAATTAGTGGCTTTTTTTGTGTCCATACGCTTCATCTTTTAATTAAAAAAAATAAAACGATGAAAAAACAAAAAAAAGAAATCACGCTTCGTGACATTGAAACGATGTACGGAAATGAGGGTACAAGAGTTGCAGAACTACAATCTAGATTAGCACTGGTGCCAGAATGGTTATCCGTCTTTTTAAATGAACAAGAAAAAAAGGCTTTAACCCAAAGAGTGCTTAATGGAACAACAGACGATAAACTAGATTTTTTCAATGACTTAGCCTATGGGAAATGGCAGTTCATGATGTTAGTTGATTTGACTTGCAAAACTAATCCGGAAGATGTTTTTCTTGCAACAGTCGAGGATTTTAATGCGGATAGAGTAGATGCTACACTCTCGGAAATTCAGCAACGCCTAAATTGTAGTGTGTTCAAAGTGTGGCAGCGAGGAGAACATTTCTTTTTGAGTAAAGCAGATGAAGATTTTCAAGATGCAACTATCCGTAGAATCGGTTGGCTGATTGACCCTAAACATGACGACAAGGAGGATAAAGAATGATTCAATTCAGTTTTGAAAAGGTTTCCGGCATTGGCAACCGCGAACCATATAATAATGTGGCTGCGCATGAAGAATTGAAGTCCATGATGTCACGCTTTGACAGATTGAACATCTTCTTCGACATTGACGAGGACGGCTACGAAGTGATAAAGGTCGAAAGCACATACGTGAAACGCTTCGCGTATCAGTTGAACGATGAATCTGCAAACTGGCTTATGACATACCTTTCTACTGGCAAGAGTGAGGACTTTGGAGTAGAACCATCCGAAATTCAGCAGTCAGACCAAACCAACGGTAACGAGTATCGAAAGAATATGCTCAAACTGTTTGTGGAAAGTAAGGCTGTAAACATTCAGTTTACACCCGAGTTCAGAGACCGTAGAGGGCAACTAACAGCAGTAGCCAACTTCAAGTTCGGTAACATCTTCTTCTTTATAAACCGAGACGAGGATATTGTTTCGTACTTGCAAGAGAAAGGGTTAATTCGTTAAATCTAAACGGAGCAGAGGAAGTGCAAATTTCCTCTCTCCTTTTTAAATCCACATAAATGAAAAAGGAATATATACCTATATATAAAATAGCTGGTAAAATCCAGTACTTGACAGAAGTCCTGCCACAGATAGAAACAAACACTATCCTTTGTAAGACATTAACCGGATTGGGCGCAACCTACTCCGAAATAAAGGCTAAGCGACATTCTGTTATTATCGTTCCCAATGTTCCGCCTATCATTGGCAAGTGCAAAGACCCGAAGCATAAGAATGACAATCTGTTCGGTGTCAAGCAAGGGGTGACAACAGAAGAAGTCATTGATTATATTGAAAAGACATTAGCCGCAGGAAAGTTTATCAAGTTGATAAGCACTCCCGAAGGATTTACTAAAATCAAACGTGCTTTCGAGGAACTGGAACTTGACATATATAATATGTGCTTCTTCCTATCCGATGAATGCGACAAGCTGATAAAGGATGTCGATTACAGAGCAGATATAATTCTTCCTATGGATGATTTCTTTAAATTCAGAGAAAAGGCATTTGTTTCAGCCACTCCCATATTACCGAGTGACCCACGTTTTGAAAGTCAAGGTTTCAAAATAGTAGAAATACAGCCGACCTTTGACTACAAACGTCCTATCAGCATTGTGCAGACCAACAATGTTTTGGAAGCATTGAAAGAAATTCTACCACAAATAAAAGCACAACAAAAGCAACCACGTAGTATTTGTTTCTTTGCCAACAGTGTTGATATGATACACCAGTTGATGAGCAAATTGGAAATTGAAAATGAGTCCGCTGTGTTCTGCTCAGAAAAGAGAGTTAAGAAGTTGAAGGGAAAAGGATTTAAACGGGCATATGAACATTGGAACATTAAATATAAAATGCCTTATATGTGGTTTACATGTAGATTTTATACCTCTGTGGATATTGAACTGGAGGAACACCCCGATATAGTATTTGTCACTGAACCATATTTTGCAGAATACACAATCATTGACCCATGTACTGATGCTGTACAAGCAATAGGACGATTCAGAAACGGAACTTCTTTTGCCATTCATGTTGTCAATACCAATGAGAACTATCCGATACGCACCCAAGCAGGCATCAAGGAATATCTCAAAGGTTGCAGGGATGCTTACAAGACGATTAAAAATCTCTATGAATGTGCAACATCTTCGGAAAGCCGAGATGCTTATAAGGCTGCGTTGGATATACTGCCATATAATCAGATGCTGAAAAACGGTAAGACCAACTATTTCGCGATTGACAATTTTATTGATGAAGCATTGGTTAAGTCTGCCTACAACAATATTGATTCAGTGGTGAACCGATACAAGGAAAGCAGTTTGTTTTTACCGGAACAGACATCACCTCTTTTTTACAAATTTGGCGATAAGGAAAGGTTGAGACTGATGGATAAGAGCAGTTCTATCAAAGAAAACCGAAAGCGTATCATTGAAATACTGGAATCATTGAAGGATGACAGAAATTCCCCATTAGCGCAATCGTTTATCAGTGACATTAGGCAAGTTGATGCTTTTATTATTGATGCTTACGATAC
>CABSGW010000263.1 GCA_902477365.1 uncultured Prevotellaceae bacterium | reverse complement strand
AAAGCACCTGGTACTGCAGCCCGGTTGATCACCAGTGCAACGATCGAACCTCCAAGAAATGAAAGTGCCATGATCGGCACAACGATCTCAGCAACCTTTGAAATACTTTTAATCCCGCCAATGATCACAACCGCCGTTAAAACGGTTACAATAATTCCTGCTACGATAATCGGTATATGGAATGTCACATTGACGGATTCCGTGATCGCATTCACCTGCGGAAATGTTCCGCATCCAAATAACGCTGTACACATGCCAAACACAGAAAAGGCTTTTGCAAGCCAGATAAATCTCTCTCCCATACCATTTTGGATATAAAACATCGGTCCACCGGCCATCTGGTTATTTTCGTCCGTCACTCTGTATTTTACCGCCAAAAGACTTTCTGAGTATTTCGTCACCATACCAAGTATGGCTGAAATCCACATCCAGAATAATGATCCCGGTCCACCAATTCGAAGCGCCGTTGCAACTCCAACAATACTTCCCGTTCCTATGTCTGCTGCCATCGTTGTACATAGAGTCGCAAATGCCGATACATCTCCTTCTCCGCTTCCGGTCCCACTTTCTTTTTCAAAAATGGCCCTTACTGCACGTGGAAATTTTGTGATCTGCAGTCCTCTCAATTTGATCGTAAAGTAAAGCCCTGTACCAATCAGCAGCAACAATGTCGGAGGTCCCCATACATAACTTTGGATAGTCGTCAGCATCCCCATTAAACTACTCATTTCACTTCTCCTTCGCCTCTGTTATTGTTTTCCATCCATATTCTACTACAATATATTTATGGATAATCCCCTTACATCCAGTAAGGAATTATCCATCTTGTTGCTTAAGCTGTTAGAATGTAGGTAGCAATTGGATATCTTCTCCTTTCTTGGACTTCGCGTCCGTAACACAGACTGATAACCAGCTCCTCATTCGCAGCGTTCGTTTTATGCAGGTTGAATCACCTCAGGTGCATTCGTGTCACACCACAGTAGATTGAATAGGCAATGAGTAAAACTGGTACTTATCCATTGCAATAATCTTAAGGAGTGACAAATTTATGAACGCAGTAGGTATCGATGTTTCAAAAGGTAAAAGTATGGTTGCTATTATGCGGCCTTTTGGCGAAATTGTTTCCACACCCTTTGAAATTAAACACACATCCAGTGACATCAATTCGCTTGTAAAACTTATCAAGTCTATCGAAGGTGAGTCCCGAATTGTAATGGAGCATACCGGACCCTATTACGAAGTCCTTGCCCATCAACTTTCCGAAGCAAATCTTTTCGTTAGTGCCATTAACCCAAAGCTTATCAAGGATTTTGATAACGATTCCCTTCGTAAAGTCAAAACAGATAAAGCTGACTCTGTTAAAATTGCCCGATATGCACTTGACAAGTGGCAAAATCTGAAACAGTATAGCGTTATGGATGAATTACGCAATCAACTCAAAACCATGAACCGTCAGTTTGGCTTTTACATGAAGCACAAGACGGCTATGAAGAATAACCTTATCGGCATCCTTGACCAAACCTATCCTGGTGTTAATACTTATTTTGACAGTCCTGCACGTAGTGACGGCAGCCAGAAATGGGTCGATTTTGCATCTACATACTGGCATGTAGACTGTGTCCGTAAAATGTCCATAAACGCTTTTATTGATCACTATGAAAACTGGTGCAAACGCAAGAAGTACAACTTCAGCAAGTCAAAATCTGAAGAAATCTATGGAAAAGCAAAGGAGCTTGTTCCTGTACTTCCTAAGGATGACATTACAAAGCTTATTATCAAGCAGGCAGTTGACCAACTTAACAGTGCTTCTATTACTGTTGAGTCGCTACGCACTCTCATGAACGAAACTGCATCCAAGCTTCCGGAGTATCCCGTTGTTATGGCAATGAAAGGGGTTGGAACGTCACTCGGTCCTCAACTGATGGCTGAGATTGGTGATGTTTCCCGTTTCACTCACAAGGGTGCCATTACTGCTTTTGCCGGTGTAGACCCTGGTGTTAACGAATCCGGCTCTTATGAACAGAAAAGTGTTCCAACTTCAAAACGAGGTTCTTCTGACCTCAGGAAAACACTATTTCAGGTAATGGATGTCTTAATCAAAACACATCCACAAGATGATCCTGTGTATCAGTTCTTAGACAAAAAACGGGCTCAAAAGAAACCGTATTATGTCTATATGACTGCCGGTGCTAACAAGTTTCTACGCATCTACTATGGACGAGTGAAAGAATATCTTGCATCTCTTCCAGAATCTTAATTATCTACTATACCTTTCAGACCAGCACTGGTGTGGTGGTCTTGTTTTGATGTCTAATTTTCAACCTGTATAAAATTTTCAAAGTTCTTTCATTTTAGCCTTGACTTTTTATTTGCAGGCTGTGTTTTTTCATATAAAATTTGTTACTTGCAAAATTTTATACATAACCACAGTCCATCTATCTTACTCAAAGGATAACTTATTCCTCGATAAATTACTCGCCATTTCTTGCATTTTTTTATATTTTCGCCATTTTTTGCCTGCTATTAAAACAAATAAAAAGGACGCAGGATTTTACTCCCACGCCCCTAAACTTATCTGGCTTTATCTTCTCTGACTTTTGGCAGCTCCTTCCCTGCCGTTTCCTGCTTTGCCTCCGATGTTTTTCTTGCC
>CABSGW010000262.1 GCA_902477365.1 uncultured Prevotellaceae bacterium | reverse complement strand
CCATTCTCCATTGTGTAAACAAGTCGTGTTCGAACATCAGCCCGAACACGACTTGTTTACACAATGGAGAATGGTAAAACAGACATTGCGTAACATGATTGGTGAAAAAGAACCTGATTACTTAGCTTAATCAGTAACCCCAAATAATAAGTTGAGATTGAGATTTACCATCCTATAAAGACTGGTGGATGCTCAACCTCAACTTTTACTTTTTTATTGTACAAATTCCCCATTCGTTGGGGGACTCGTGACACAACCGACTCGTAGTTTGTAATTAGTAATTAGTAATAAATGAAGCGTCCTCCCTTTCTACCTGTTTTTATAGGCACGGGCTTTGGCTCCGGTTTTTCTCCTTTTGCTCCCGGCACGGCTGGGGCGTTACTGGCTTCTATCATTTGGATTGCACTTTATTTTCTCCTTCCTTTCTCTTGGGTATTATGGCTGACTGCCGCTTTGGTGATTGTATTTACATTCGCCGGCATTTGGGCTGCCGATAAGCTGGAGACTTATTGGGGAGAAGATCCTTCGCGTGTGGTAGTAGATGAGATGGTGGGAGTGTGGATACCGTTGTTGGCTGTTCCCAATGATGACAAATGGTTTTGGTACGTGATTGCGGCTTTTGCCTTGTTCCGCATCTTTGATATAGCCAAACCGTTGGGCATACGTCGTATGGAAAGCCTGAAAGGTGGGGTAGGGGTCATGATGGACGATGTTTTGGCGGGAGTGTATAGTTTTATATTGTTAGTGGGAGCGAGATGGGTGATTGGCTGAAAAAAGTTGCACGGATGATTTCCCAGAAAGGCGGCATCTTCATGTTCTTGAGGGCGCAGCTTTCTGCTCAAATGGCAACTATTGCAGACTTTCTCGTTACGATTCTTCTAGTCAGGCTGTTTGATGTCTACTATGTATATGCTACCCTGGCGGGAGCTATCTATGGAGGAATCGTTAATTGCGTTATCAACTATAAATGGACTTTTAAATCGAAAGGAAAGAAAACACACGTTGCCGTAAAATTTGTCCTTGTATGGATTTGCAGCGTTTGGTTAAACACGTGGGGCACGTATGCACTGACGGAATCATTAGCGAAGATTCCCTGGGTACGCGACACGCTTAGCCTGTATTTCGGAGATTTTTTCATTATTCCTAAAGTGGTAGTGGCAGTCATCGTGGCACTGTTCTGGAACTATAATATGCAACGCTTTTTTGTTTACCGGAATATAGATATAAGAAGTTTGTTCGGAAAAAGAAACTGAAAAACGGATTGAAAAGACTGATGAGAAAACGAAAGAATTAGATATATACAGATTGAGAAAACAGAAGATTTAGATAAAAATAGCTATAAACAGATTTAAACAGATGAATTACAGAGATTATTTACAACAGTTGATTTATAAGATTATCAATCCCCTGATACGCGGAATGATTAAAATAGGAATCACTCCTAACTTTATCACCACTACCGGATTTATCCTGAATGTAGTAGCGGCAGGTATGTTTGTATATGCCGGCATATATGGCGGACAGAACGATTTGGCCATTATCGGCTGGGCAGGAGGTGTGATTTTGTTTGCCGGACTGTTCGATATGATGGACGGACGTGTAGCTCGCCTAGGCAACATGAGTTCCAAGTTCGGTGCGCTTTACGATTCAGTACTCGACCGTTACAGTGAATTGATGACTTTCTTTGGTATCTGTTACTATTTATCAATGAAAGATTATTTCCTTTATGCACTCATTGCATTTGTGGCACTAATCGGCTCACTGATGGTAAGCTACGTGCGTGCCCGTGCCGAAGGCTTAGGAATTGAATGTAAAGTCGGATTCATGCAACGTCCGGAACGCGTAGTGCTGACCAGTCTCGGAGCTTTGTTCTGTGGCGTTTTCAAAGATATCACCGTTTTCGAACCAATCCTGATTATGATTGTTCCTCTGGCTTTTGTTGCCCTGTTTGCCAATATCACGGCATTTGCTCGTGTGAGACATTGTTACAAAGCGATGAAAGAATGAATTAATTTACTGTTGGACGATTTACTATTTACATCGTACATCCTAAATAGTACATCGTAAATAGTCTAATAGTAAATAGTCTAGTTGTCTAATCAAAACATTATAATGATAAAGAATATTCAAATGCCGTCGAAGAGAGAAGCCCTGACTGTGACAGTCATTATGGCTCTTTTCCTTTTGCTGACAAGTATCTTCATCGGGCTTCGTTCCGAGCACCTGTTAATGGCGGTACTCTATTTAGTTTTATTTTTTGCCGGATTACCTACTCGTAAGTTGGCTGTGGCCCTGTTACCTTTCGCCATTTTTGGAATCTCGTATGACTGGATGCGTATTTGCCCCAACTACGAAGTGAACCCGATTGATGTGGCCGGACTGTATAATCTCGAAAAGTCTCTTTTCGGAGTAATGGATAATGGTCTTCTGGTTACTCCTTGCGAATACTTCGCTGCACACAACTGGCCGATAGCGGACGTTTTTGCCGGAATCTTCTACCTTTGTTGGGTTCCCGTTCCCATCCTGTTCGGTCTTTGCCTGTATTTCAAGAAGGAAAGAAAAACCTACCTTCGCTTTGCGTTAGTATTCTTGTTTGTCAATTTGATTGGTTTTGCCGGTTATTATATTCATCCGGCCGCTCCGCCTTGGTATGCCATCAACTACGGTTT
>CABSGW010000261.1 GCA_902477365.1 uncultured Prevotellaceae bacterium | reverse complement strand
ACTTTCATGGTGTGCTGTTTTTTTGAGAAAAATAGTGGTGCATACCCGAAAAAGGGGGTATGCACCAACTGACTTTATGAATGACTTGTTTCGAATTCTTGCATACATTGTATCAGGGCATTGACGCCTTCCATGGACATGGCATTGTAACACGATGCCCGGAAGCCTCCTACACTTCGGTGTCCTTTAATGCCCGAAATTCCCTTTTCTGTTGTGTATTTCAGGAAATCGGCTTCCAATGCTTTGTACGCATCGTTCATTACAAAGCAGATGTTCATCAGTGAACGGTCTTGTAAGTCCGCTGTACCGCAAAACAGTGTGTTGCGTTCAATTTCATCATATAGCGCTTTGGCACGCTCTTTAGCGCGTCTCTCCATTTCGGCAACTCCTCCTTGTGCTTTTATCCAACGCAAATTCTGCATAGCACAATAGATAGGTACAACCGGAGGCGTGTTGAACATAGAACCTTTGTCAATGTGTGTCCGATAGTCAAGCATGGTGGGGATGGTACGTGAAACCTTACCCAATTCACTGTCTTTTACAATAACAAATGTAACGCCAGCCATAGAGAGATTTTTCTGAGCACCACCATAAATCATGGCGTATTTGCTTACATCAATGGGACGCGAAAAGATGTCAGACGACATGTCCGCGATTAATGGAACCGGAGAAGTAATGTCTTCTCTTATTTCTGTACCATAGATCGTATTGTTGGTTGTAATGTGGAAATAATCAGCATCGGCCGGAATTTCGTATGTTTTGGGAATATAAGAATAGTTGGCATCAGCCGAAGAAGCCACTTCAATGGTCTCACCAAAATTCTTAGCTTCCTTCATTGCTTTTTTAGCCCAAACACCTGTATTCAGGTAAGCTGCTTTTTTTTCCAAGAAGTTATAGGGAACCATACAAAATTCCAAACTGGCTCCTCCTCCTAAAAATAGGACCGAATATCCTTCTGGTATGCTTAACAGTTCTTTGAATAAGGCTTCAGCTTCATCAATTACGGCCTGAAAGTCTTTTGAACGGTGACTTATTTCCATCAATGATAAACCAATACCGTTAAAATCAAGGCAAGCAGAGGCTGTGGCTTCAATAACTTCACGCGGCAGGATGGAAGGTCCTGCACTAAAATTGTACTTTTTCATGGGCTTTTGTTTTTAAATGATACAAAGTTCCATGGCGAATGTACGATTAAAAAATATTTTAGCCAAGAAAAGTGCTTTTAATTTTTCATAAGTTCAATGAGCGTTTTCATTCCTTTTATTTTCTCCCCTCGTATACCATTCATAACTTGTTTTATTTTGTTGCGACTGATGGCTACATAGGCATAACGGTCACGAATCTCTATCAATCCGATATCTGTTTGCTTAAGGTTACCTTTTTTGCATAAGAACCCTACGATATCTATTTTATTTACCTTGTCTTTTTTCCCCTTACCAATGTAGAGTGTGATCCATTGGGGAGGTGTTGGACGCAAATCTGTTTGTGCGGTAAGTGCAAACATGGTTGGCTGGTGAATGTAGGGTGGGCATGTTTCTTTTTCGTTGATAATCAAGAAAGAGCGTCCGTGTGCATCCCAACGTCCGGACCGCCCGCATCGGTGGATGTAAGTCTCCTCATTCATCGGCAGGTGATAGTGGATAATGGTATCCAGATTGGGGATGTCTAATCCTCTTGACGACAAGTCTGTCGATACCAATACGTTAGCCGATCCGTTTCTGAATTTATTAAGAGAACGTTCTCGCTCTTCTTGATCCATCGCTCCATGAAATGCGGTGCAATGTACTCCTTGTTCTTTTAAGAAAGAAGCCGTGCGTTCCACACTTTCGCGATAGTTGACAAACACAACAGCCGGTACTCCATTCAGGGCACAGAGCAATTTATATAAGGTATCCAATTTATCTACCGTCTCTGATTGTACCACGTATTGTGTTACGTTAGTTACAACGCTGCTTTTCCCGTCAATATAATCCAATCTGGTACATTGGCGCGCATCTTTTCCTCCGGTTTCCAAAAAGGTCGCGATGTCTTCCGATTCCGTGGCCGACGTAAACACATATTGTTTTACGGTGGGCATGGCTTTTATTAAGAACTCCATCTCGTCTCGGAATCCCAACTCCAGTGATTTGTCAAATTCGTCCAGAATCAATATTTCAACGGCATCGCAAGCAATATTTTCTTTCTTCAAGTGGTCACACCATCTTCCCGGAGTGGCTACGATGAGTTGTGGCGGGTTTTGCATCGGTGTTCGTCCATGGCTGGTCTGCCACCATAGCAGGCCATAGATTGGAATTCTGTTTTCATAGAACGGAAAACAGCATCAATTTGTATGGCTAATTCACGTGAGGGAACAATAATCACAACTTGCAAAGCTTTTACTCCGGGCCTTAATACCTGGAGCAGGGGTAATAAGAATGCCAGAGTTTTGCCACTTCCGGTGGGCGAAAGCAATACCATGTCTTTACGTTCGGGAAAAAGGCTCAGCATGTTTGTCTGCATTTCATTCAATTGCTGTATGCCTAACTTTCGGAGAATTTCTTGTATCATAAAAGAGTAAAAAACAAATGGGGTAGACTGTTTTGATTGTCTTCCCCATTTTTATAAATGATTTCCTATTTCGTGTGTGATTCCGTTGGGATTCGAACCCAAGACCCACGCCTTAGAAGGGCGTT
>CABSGW010000260.1 GCA_902477365.1 uncultured Prevotellaceae bacterium | reverse complement strand
ACAGGGGTATTTTTCTCCGATTACGTATTTAGCACGTAATGCATCTTCTGCAGAAACATCATTTTTAACTTCTTCCAACATCTCGTAAGTAGCATCGCGAAGTGTATCTACATCCGGATGATATTTCTTCATAGCAGCAACAACGGTTTCGCAGCTTCTGCGGCGATCGTTGTATGCAGAAGAGGCTAATTCGTGCTTAACACATGAATTCAATAAAACTAGTTTAAAGCCTTTGGGATCGAATGGGAAATATTTATAAGAGAGTGAACGGCAGTCCAAACGCACCAAACTTCCTTTTTTCCCAAATACAGAAGCAAATTGATCCATAATACCACAGTTAACACCCACATAGTTATGTTCCGTTGCTTGACCAACCTTGGCAAGGGTGAACTTGTCAATTTTACCTTCCCCAAACAGATCGTTGATGGCAAAAGCAAAAGTGCTCTCTAATGCAGCTGAAGAAGACATTCCTGCGCCAAGAGGTACATCACCAGCAAAGGCGGTATTGAATCCATCTACAGGCACTCCTAACTTCATCATCTCGCGACAAACACCATATATGTAACGGAAATGGCTGGCAGAAGGACCATTTTCATCATCAAGGCTGAATTCTACATAATCTTTCAGGTCAATAGAATATGCGCGTACTTTACGTGTACCATTTGGCTTAATTTCAGCCATAATACCCTGTTCAACAGCACCAGGGAATACGAAACCACCATTATAGTCTGTATGTTCACCTATCAAGTTGATACGTCCCGGTGACGCATAGATTGATCCTGTTGTGCCGTCAAAATGTTCAATAAAACGGCTTCTGATGTCATCAATTTTTAGTTTCATGATACGTTCTCTTTATTGGATTTGTAATTAAGTTTGTTATTCTGTAGGAATGTCTTTGTTAACATTTTTGCTTCCAACAAGTGCATAGAATAAGATATAAGCAGAACATGCAATGACAACGAAGTAGCTAGTCATATAGCTTCCAGTAATGTCTGCAATCCATCCTTGCAGAGGAGGAATGATACCACCACCGCAAACCATTACCATAAACATGCCTGAAGCAAGTGCGGTGTATTTGCCTAAACCTTCAACTGCCATATTAAAGATTCCACCCCACATTACAGAAGTACAAAGTCCTGTAAGGATGAAGAATAGAATACCAATAGGTACACTAACCATTTGGAAACTACCTGCAGAACCATTGAATCCTGGCATCTGAATGGTGATGTCTGTTGGAGCAAATATACCGATCAGCAATAGGGCAATACAAAGACTGCTTACTACCGTAATTTGGGTACGACTTGAAATCTTCTCACCAAGCATACCACCGGCAAGACGACCTACTAACATTAACAACCAAAATACACCTACAATAGAACCGGCCGCACCAGCGTCCATACCAAAACCTGAAACTGATGCGTCAGAAGCGGCAGTGAGGTATTGATTTACATAATAAGGAACACCGGCTTCAACTCCCATATAAGTGAATATAGCGATAATACCTAACACAAAATGCCTGAAAGAAAATGCACTGTGTTTGTCTTTCTGAGAGGTTGATGTTTCAACCTTTCTTTCTGGTTCAGGTATATTGACACTCCATAATACAACAAATACAAGTGCAAAAATACCCATGGCTATAAATAGGGCAGGAGTAGCATCGCTAATACTCGCTTTTGTGGCATCACCTATCAATGCACCTACCATGATTGTTACAAATGTAGCAGAGAAAGAGTTCAATGTTCCTCCAAATTGGATCAACTGATTACCCTTATTTCCGCCGCCACCCAATGTATTTAACATGGGATTCACAACGGTATTAAGCATACACATGGAGAAACCGGAAACAAAAGCTCCCAACAGATACACCCAAAAACTTTGAATACCATCCAAACCAGAAATGTATTGAATCAATACACCAAAGAAACCGACAGCAATTGCAGAAAGAGCTGTTGGTTTATAGCCAATCTTTTTAAGCATCAGACCTGCCGGAATTCCCATTACCGCATAGGCGATAAAGTTGGCAGCAGTACCTAGTGAGGCCATGAAGTTGGACGCACCAAATTGGTTTTTCACGATAACTCCCATCGGAGAGCATAGGTTAGTAACGAACGCGATCATTGCAAAGAGTGCGAACATCATTGCAATAGGTAAAGCATAGCTTTTTTTTGCTTGTTGACTCATGGGTCTAAAATTTAAGTTTCAGTTTAAATGTTTATTTATTAATTATCAATTCCAAACTTGTAAATCGTTTTTTGTGTGTATGTCTCTTCCGGTTCCAATACAACAGAAGGGAAATATGGACGGTTAGGAGAATCTGGGAAGTGTTGGGCTTCAAAACATACAGCACTTCTGCGAGGGAATGTTGCGCCATGCTGTCCTTTATAACCGTCAGCCCAATTATCAGAATAAAATTGAACTCCTGGTTCAGTTGTGTAAACCTCCATTGTTCTACCGGAACTGGGTTCAACTATTTTAGCCGCAAAACTCAATTCTCCGACTTCTTTCTTGTTTAAGACAAAGCAATGATCGTATCCTGCACCATTTTTAGTCTGCTCATGGTCTGCATCAATACGTTCTCCTATTTCATGAGGAGTTGTAAAGTCAAAGGGTGTACCTTTGACAGACAATATTTCGCCTGTAGGAATAGAGGTCTCGTCTATTGGAATATAGAAGTCAGCATTAATTTGGCAAATAGTCTTTTCCACAGTAGGTGTG